>JAEEUD010000001.1 GCA_016286835.1 Pyramidobacter sp.
CAATCAGCAGCTTCGTGAGCGCGCCCTGTCCCGGCCCGATCTCCAGAACGACATCGTCCGGGCCGAGTTCTCCGGCTTCGAGACTGCGACGCAGGACTTCCGGATTGGTCAGGAAATTTTGCCCAAGACTTATTCTGTGGTCGAAAAAAGAAGGCATGATGGAAACCTCACAGGTATAAAAAAAGCGGATGCAAACGCATCCGCTTGAGTGAACTGGTCGGGACGAGAGGATTCGAACCTCCGACCACCTGAACCCCATTCAGGTACGCTAGCCAGACTGCGCTACGTCCCGCTCACAACACTGCGTATTATAGTCATGCGTGATACGCCTGTCAAGCCCGAAATTTCGGTAAAATTATCAGATGAAAATATCATCGTCACGATGTACAATAGCCAGCGGGAAGTTTGGCTTATTTTGCACTTCCGGAAAATAAGTTTGCAGGATTTACATAAAACAGAAAGAAATGAGGGATCCTTCTTGAAACTTGGAATCGTCGGCCTGCCGAACGTCGGCAAGAGCACGCTGTTCAATGCGATCACCGCCGCAGGGGCGGAGGCCTCGAATTATCCTTTCTGCACGATCGAGCCGAACGTCGGCGTCGTCGAAGTACCCGATCCGCGGCTGAAAGTGCTTGGCGAAATGTTCCATTCCGCCAAGATTACGCCTGCTGTTGTCGAGTTTTACGACATTGCCGGCTTGGTTAAAGGCGCAAGCAAGGGCGAGGGACTTGGAAACAAATTTCTCGCCAATATCCGCGAAGCCAGCGCGATCGTTCAGGTCGTCCGCTGCTTCGATGACCCGAATGTCGTCCATGTGGAAGGTTCTGTAGACCCGCTCCGTGATATTGAAACGATCGAACTGGAGCTGATCCTCTCCGATCTGGAAATGGTCGAGCGCAATCTTGTCAAAGTCGAAAAGCTTGCCAAGGCTGACCGCAAGCTGGCGCCGAATCTTGACCTCCTTCGCCGCGTGAAGGACGTGCTGGAAGCTGGAAAGCTTGTGCGGACGATCGATTTGACCGATGAAGAGAAGAATTATCTGCACGGTCTGAATCTGCTCTCCGACAAACCCATGCTCTACGTTGCCAACATCGCCGAAGACGAAGCCGGCAGTACCGAGCTGAACGACTACGCCTGCCGCGTTCGTGACCATGCCGCGAAAGAAGGCGCCGAGTTCGTAGCGATCAGCGCAAAGATCGAAGCCGAGATCGCTGAACTGGACGAAGCTGAAAAGCAGGAATACCTCGAAGCGCTCGGACTGAAAGAAGCCGGCCTTGACCGACTGATCTCGGCTGGTTACCGTCTCCTCGGATTGATCTCGTTTTTGACGGCGGGCGAGAAAGAATCGCGCGCCTGGACGATCCGCCGCGGCACCCTTGCCCCTCAGGCGGCCGGAACGATCCACAGCGATTTTGAGCGTGGCTTCATCCGTGCCAAAGTCGTCAGCTATGATGACCTGATCGCCTGCGGTTCGCTTGCCGAGGTCAAGGCTAAGGGGCTGCTTCGTTCCGAGGGCAAGGAGTACGAGATGAAAGACGGAGACGTCGTTGAATTCCTTTTCAACGTCTAGTATAACGTTTCCTGAAAAATATATTTACAGAAAGGTCAGTGTTTACCATGCCTATGCCAATGCAGATCAGTCTTGACGAAGTTCTTTCGATGCTTTTGTCGCGCGTGGACGCGATGACAATGGCCAACGAGAACATGAAAAGCAAGTTCAACATCCTTGCCCGTGCGCTCTATAAAAAGGGACTGCTGAACGATGACGACATCCTCCAGTCGGTGAAAGACGAGCATCAGCTGCTTGTCGATCTCGGTGCGATCAAATCGATGCCTGATGAAGCAACGCTGAAGTCGATCGCCGACAACGTCACGCAGTGGGTGAAAAACGATGCTGAAGCGATCAAAAAGAGCATGATGGAGTACGAGGCAAAAGTCAAGGCGATGATCGAAGAGGAAGAAAAGAAGCCGCGTCTTGACGTCGCTTCGGCCGCCGACTTGCAGCGTCTTGACCGCATGAGCGGCAAAACGCAGGGGAGCCGGCTGATCGTTCCTTAAATCATCCGGAACGTATGTAACGTGAAAACGGGACTGATCTTGAACACTCCCAATGAACCAACGGGGAGATTGAAAAAGTATGCAGCTCGTCTCGTGAATTTTTGGCGCGGCTGCGGCTCAAAAGCCGGCTCAGTGGCTCTGATCGATGCGGTGCTGTTGTGCGTTGCCGTGTATGTCAGCTACGCGCTGCGCTTTTCGATCTTTCTTGGCGAGAGCGTGAACTACGGCTTCGCACCTGTCCTATTTGTGTACATAACGGGTGTTTTGCTGTCCTTCGCGCTCTTCGGCGTTTATCGCGTGTACTGGCTGCAAACGAGTCTGGAAGAGCTTATTTTGCTGTTAAAGGCGTATCTTTTGCCCTGTGCGTTTTTCACAGCGGTGTACTGTCTGTTTGATGTGCCGTTTGTCGTGCCTCGCAGTGTCATCGGTATGTTGCTGTTAGGCGGTTTTGCACTTCTGGCTTCGGTGCGCGTTTCCTGGCGGCTGACTTCACTTGCGGCTGCGGCACCCCGTCCACGCCGTGCACTGATCGTCGGGGCGGGCGAAGCCGGCGTGACGCTGGCACGTGATTTGAGACGTAATAAATCTGATCTGGAAATCGTTGGGTTTCTTGATGACGACGCGGCGAAAAATGGCAAAATGATCGCTGGTTTCCCCGTGCTCGGGGGACTGGAAAAGATCGCCGAGATCGTTCGCGAGCGACGTGTCAGCGACGTACTCGTCGCTCTCCCGTCGGCTCCCGCTGCGCGCGTGCGGCATATCCTCAATCAAGCCGTGCCGATGGGCGTGAACCTGCGTATGCTGCCATCTCTGCGCGAGCTCGCCGGCGGACTGGTAACGACGAACACGCTGCGTCCCGTCAAACTTGAAGATCTGTTGCAGCGCGACCCCGTGTCGCTTGATTCCGATCGGATCGGCGCACTGTTGGGCGGTAAAGTCGTGTTGATCACCGGTGCCGGTGGAACGATCGGCAGCGAGATCGTCCGTCAGATCCTGCACTATAGGCCTTTACGGCTTGTTTTGCTGGGACATGGTGAGTTTTCGATCTATTCGCTGCTGGAGGAGCTCTTGAGCCGGGAAATCGAGAGCGAACTGGTGCCCGTCATAGCTGATGTCGCTGATCGGGAAACGCTGGCGGCAGTGATGCAAAAATGGCGTCCGAGCGTGATTTTCCACGCCGCGGCGCACAAGCACGTTCCGCTGATGGAAAGCAACGCTCACGAAGCCATACGCGTCAATTGTCTGGGTACGTGGAACATTGCCGATCTGGCTGGCGAGCTTGGCGTCGAACGCTTTGTGATGATCTCGACGGACAAGGCTGTCAATCCCAGCAGCGTGATGGGGGCCAGTAAGCGCATCGCGGAAATGTCGGTGATGGAACTAGCCGGTAAATATCCTTCTACAGCTTATATGGCCGTACGCTTCGGCAACGTCCTTGGCAGCCGTGGCAGCGTCGTACCGAAGTTCGAGCGGCAGATCGCCGCAGGCGGGCCGGTGACGGTGACGCATCCGAAAATGCTCCGATATTTCATGCTCGTGCCTGAAGCAGCCGGTCTTGTGCTGCAAACGGCAGCGATCGGGACGAGCGGAAAGATTTACGTCCTTGATATGGGCGAGCCTGTCAGCATCCTTCACGTAGCCGAAACGTTGATCCGCCTGAACGGATATGAGCCGGGACGAGATATCGAGATCCGTTTTACGGGGATTCGTCCTGGAGAGAAGCTGTTTGAAGAGCTCTTTTACGATCCTTCACACGTGGACTGTACCGAACACAGAAAAATCTTCAGCGCTCATATCAGCGAAGTTCCCAGTGCCGATATGTTCGCAAGGATCAAAGGGCTCCTGAACGGAAACTGCACCCCGGAAGATATTTCTGCGGTCGTCCCTGAATACCAGCCTTTGTGAGACTGTGTCATGCGACAGAGACGGCAGGGTTTTTCGCTTGTCGGGATCTTGATCGTGCTTGCGTTGTTTCTCACAGCTGCGGCTTTTCTGCATACGGCGCTGCCTTTTGAAAACGAAGCATCGCTCGTTCGGCACGACATTGCAAAACTGGAACGCTGGCTGGCCTCGGCTCTGCTGCGCTCTGATCGATGGAAATGTTCGTTTACCCTGAGCTTCGTCATGCCGCAGTCAGCGTCTTCGCGTCATCGTGTGACGCTGAGGTGGCTGGACGGAAGTCTTTCATCGCAGAAGAACGAGACGTTCTATGCGGCGCAGGGCGTGCGCTGGCGCTTGCAGGGAAACGCTACGAGTTCGACCTGGCAATGGAACACGCACACACTCTCACCGGCGTTGACGCTATTGGCGCTGAACGCGCGCGGAAAACTGACCGGCGATTCTCTGACGATTTCGTTGCGGGGGCAGATCACGCGGCGTTCGGCCGGGAATATAATGTGACACGTTAAGAACAGCAAATATGAGGAGGCCTTTTTTATGGCGATAAAACAGTGGTGGAGCGATGTCACCGCTCCACTTGTCAGATACTGGGAAAAAATCGTTCCCTGGGGCTGGCTGCGCGAGGCGATTGAGACTGTTGTCTGGGCAGTCGCGCTGGCTTTTCTGCTGAAGGCTTTTGTCGTCGGCAATTTCTGGATCCCCAGCGAGTCGATGCTTCCTACGTTGCTTGTTGGTGACAGAGTGATCGTGTGGAAATTTGAATATCTTTTACGTAAACCCAAACGCGGCGACGTGATCGTTTTCAAATATCCCAAAGACACCAGCCTTGATTACGTCAAGCGCCTTATCGCGCTGCCCGGAGACGAGGTCGAGATCAAAAACGGTGTCGTCTGGATCAACGGTGCGCAGACAGACGAGCCCTATGTCACATTCCATGACACGTACAACTACAAGGCGACCGTACCGGCCGATTCATACCTCGCGCTCGGCGATAACCGTCCCAATTCAGCCGACAGTCGCTTCTGGGGCTTCGTTCCGGCCAAGAACGTCTACGGTCCTGTGAGCTTCCGTTACTGGCCGCTCAACAGGATCGGGTTGGTGAAGTAATGGCTGGCAGAACCGCCTGGTTCCCCGGGCATATGGCCAAGGGAACCAGACAGCTTGAAGATATTTCCAAAAAACTGGACGTGATCGTCGAGGTCCGTGACGCCAGAGCACCGGAACTGACTGCTTCGCCCGTGATTAAAAGACTGGCAGGGCGTAAGCCGGTGTGGATCGTCATGACGAAGAAGGATCTTGCCGATCAGGACGTCACTTCGCAATGGCTGAGTTTTTACAAGGGCAAAGGACGCGAGGCCTGGGCGCTTGACCTGTTGTCCCGTCAGATCGGGCCGCTGCGCCAGGCTTTTTCGCGATGCAAGCCGTCCTATCGTGAACTGCGTGTTGCCGTGGTCGGTATTCCCAACGTAGGCAAGTCGGCTCTGCTAAATCTGCTCGTTGGCAAAAAGGCGGCCGTCGTCGGCGGCATCCCAGGCGTCACACGCGGCGTCTCGTGGTATAAAGGCGGCGATTACCTCGTCGTTGATTCTCCCGGTATACTCGATCCCCGTTCCGGTGCGGCTGTACAGAAAGCGCTTGCCTGGCTTGGCTGCTCAAAGGCCGATGTGATCGGCGGCTATGATACGGTTGCCTGTTCTCTGATCGACTATTTGCAGCGTCAGAACCTCTGGCATTTTGTCGAGGAAAAATGGGGCGTTCCCGCCGATCCTGGTGACACGGTCGCTGTGCTTGAAGGTATCGGGCGTCGCCTTGGATGTCTTGTCAGCGGCGGAAATGTTGATTTTACGCTTGCCGGCCGTCGTTTCCTCGAGTCGTTCAGCACCGGAAAGGTCGGACGGGTTTCTTTGGAGACGCCTCTTTCGCGCGCGGCCGACGCTTTGGCTGCCGAAGATGACGAAAGCCTGGAAGACGAAGAATGATTCTTGCCGGCGTTGACGAAGCAGGACGCGGGCCGCTGGCAGGCCCGGTTGTCGCCGCGGCGGTCATCCTGACGCAAAGCCAGAAGGACGAAATGCGCATGCTTGGCCTGCGCGATTCGAAGAAAATGACGCCGCTGAGGCGTGAAAAAGCATTTGCCAAAATGCTCGAGCTTGGCGTCGTATGGCGTGCACAGGCTGCCGTTGCAGAACGGATCGACAGAGACAACATTCTTCGCGCGACGCTTTGGGCAATGCGGCGGGCTGTTGAGCGGCTGCCTTTTCGTCCCGACGGCGTCATCGTCGATGGCAATCAGGAGATCCCTTCTCTGGACTGCTACCAGCAGGCTGTCATCGGCGGCGACGATCTTTATGCTGAGATCTCTGCCGCGTCCGTTGTCGCAAAGGTTTTGCGCGACCGTGTGATGTGCGTTTATGACGTGATTTACCCCGAATACGGTTTTGCCAAGCACAAGGGATATGGCACTGTCGCGCACAGGCAGGCGATCGCAGCGCTTGGTCCGACTCCGATCCATCGGCGAAGTTTCAACTGGAAATAAAAGCTTGAAGGATGAAAGCGAGGCGAACGCTTTGAGACAACTGATGCTGCGTTTTACCGATGCTGTGACAAGAGCCGTTCGCCCCGAACGTCGGCAGCGGGAGGAGGCGCGCGGTGTTCTCTTGCCTGAAGAGCGTAATATGTTCGGCGCTAGGGATCGCGCTCGTATCGGCCGCTGGGCAGAAGACCGTGCGGCCGATTTTTTGGTTGCCCAGGGCGTGCGAATCATCGATCGCAATGTGCGGGAACGTTTTTCAGAGATCGACATCGTCGGCAACGACGGGGGAGAACTGATTTTTGCTGAAGTTCGCTGCCGTCGTGCCAACTCTGTGATGACTGCACTTGACACGCTTGGTCCGCAAAAGTGGCGCCGGCTGGCGCGCGGCGCGGAGCTTTACGTTCAGCGTGTCTGTTGGAAGGGAAACTGGCGTGTCGATCTCGTGGCTGTGGATGTAGAAAATACAAATTGGCGGCTCAAATGGTATCGTTATCTTGAAATGGAGGAGGTGGACCGCTATGGCTGCTGAAATTCAGGGGATCACGCTGCGGGGCGTCGAGGCCTTGCCTGTTGAGGTCGAAGCGGAAATCACCTCCGGAATGTTCTCTTTTTCCGTCGTCGGCCTGCCTGACGCTGCTGTGAGAGAGTCGCGTGAACGTGTTCGTGCGGCTCTTCGCGAGTTGGATGTGTCGATCTACGGACGGATCGCCGTCAATCTTGCACCTGCGGATCTGCCTAAAGAGGGCAGTCTGCTTGATTTGCCAATAGCGGTTGCTCTGGCGGCGGAAAAAAAGTTTTTTGCTCTGAAACAAGCTGCGATTTATATGGGCGAACTGGCGCTCGACGGACGCGTGCGCCCTGTGCGCGGCGCAGTTCCCGCGGCTATGCTGGCGCGCGCACTGAAACTGCCGCTGTTCTGTCCTGTTGGCAATTCTGCAGAGGTGGCGTTGGTAGACGGAGTTGAAGCATACGGCGTACCTACGTTGAAAGATCTTCTTCTTCATCTACGCGGCGAATCTTCATTATCCCGTGTGGACAAGAACATGCCGCCGGACGTGCTTGGCGCTGTGGAGCCTGATTTTGCCGACGTTCGCGGACAGTCTCAGGCCAAACGTGCGCTTGAGATCGCCGCAGCGGGACATCACAATATCCTCCTTGTCGGTTCGCCCGGAAGCGGCAAGACAATGATGGCACGCGCTCTGCAGGGAATCTTGCCGCCATTATCCGATGACGAGTTTCTTGAGACGCTGCTGATCCGCAGCGCCGTCGGACTGCCGGCACCAAGTGATCGCCGTCGTCCGTTCCGGCAGGTGCATCATACCGCAAGCACGGTTTCCATCTGCGGCGGCGGCAGCGATATCCGTCCCGGCGAAGTCAGTCTAGCACATCGCGGAGTGTTGTTTCTGGATGAGTTCACGGAGTTTCGCCGCGATCTGATCGAAGCGTTGCGCCAGCCTCTGGAAGACGGCTTCATTACTGTCAATCGCGCTTCGGGCAGCGTGACGTATCCAAGCCGTGTGCTCCTGGTCCTTGCCGCTAATCCCTGCGCCTGTGGCTGGCGCGGCGATCCTGTCGAACAATGCCGGTGCAGCAGCGTCGAACTGGAACGCTATCGCCGCAAATTTTCAGGGCCCATGCTTGACCGTGTCGATCTCTACGTTTCTGTCCCGCGTCTCACACCGCAGGAGCTGCTTGAGCTGAACAATGCGACGGGCGAGAGCAGCACAGATATCCGGAAACGTGTCGTGCGGGCGCGTGCGATTCAATGGGAACGTAAAAAACTGACCGGCGCAGAATGTAATGCAGAACTTTCGGAGCGTCAGTTGAAGAACAATGTCGCTCTCAGCGCTAAAGCGCGTCAGTATTTGGCTTCAATGGCAGAACGGCTGCGCCTGTCCGGCCGCGGTATGAGCCGTGTGCTTCGCGTCGCCCGTACGATCGCCGATCTTGCGGGCTCTCCGGGCATTGAGGCCTCCGCTGTCGCAGAGGCGATCGCGTATCGTGACGCGGGGGTGCTGGAATGAACGGCCGTGAATTGTGCGCATGGCTCAACGGCTTTGAAGGCCTGTCGGCTGATTTGCTCCGCGAACTTGATCCAGGGCTGAATGAAAAGGAGATCATCGAAACGCTGCGCGAGCAGGACAAGATCACCGAACACTGTGCCGAGCGCCTGAAAAATCTCTCCAACGACGGTTGGGGCAGACGACAGCTAGAACTGGCCGAAGAAAGCGGCGTGTCTGTGACGACATGGTACGATGAAGATTATCCGCCGCGATTGCGCGACATCGACGAGCCGCCGCTGTTGTTGTACGTCAAGGGGCGGCTTCCCGATTTTGAACGTTCATGTTCCGTTGTCGGCACGCGCCGCTGCACCGCTTACGGCATGAAAGTTTCAGAAATGCTGGGAGCGGGACTGGCTCGTGCCGAGAATATCGTCGTCAGCGGCGGCGCTCGCGGAATTGACGGCGGAGCTCACGGCGGCGCGCTTTCAGTTTCCGGTGTCACAGTTGCTGTCCTGGGAACGGGAATTGATGTTGTATGGCCGCCGGAGCATGACGAGCTTTTTGCCAACATCGTCAAGGACGGCGCGCTCATAAGCGAATATCCGTTCGGCACGACGGGACGTTCATGGCGCTTCCCGCGTCGGAATCGTATTATCGCAGGCATCTCGGGAAAACTGGTCGTCGTCGAATCGCCGATGAAAGGCGGTGCGATGATCACCGCGCGCAAGGCGATGGAAATGGGGCGCGAAGTCTGGGCTGTTCCCGGCCGTATCGACGAGCGCGTCTGCGAAGGAAGTAACCGTCTTATCCTTGACGGCGCGTCACCGCTTGTGAGCATTGAGGATTTTGTCGATCATATCAGTACGTTCGGTCAGCTTGAACTCTTTTCGCCCGTGAATATAACACCGGATGAGAAAAAAGTGCTGGATTGTTTGAGAGACCAGGGCGACCTGACGCTTGACCAGCTTTCAGCGCGGACGGGGCTTACCGTTGTTCAGCTCATGCAATGCACGGCCGAGCTGCAGCTTCAGTCGTTGATTTATCCTACAGGCGGAGGCCGGTGGCGTGCCGTGCCCAAATAGCGGTCTGTATTTCCAATGAGTACACAGTTCCCGACGCCCTTTACCGGAGCTCTCGGGGACTTAGTTGATTCACACACTCTCCTTTATGTCGAAAGCACTTGCCTTATCCTTGCAATTCTTCTCGGGACGATTTAGAATCTTGAACGATTGGAGTAGGGAAGGTGAAAGAACGGCATGAAGAATAAGAGTCTTGAAAGGCGTTTTCGCCGAGTGCTTGAAGAATACGGCTGGCTGAAAAACTCCCGTGTCCTGCTTGGCGTTTCCGGCGGCAGTGACTCGATGGCGCTTCTTCATCTGTACTGCTCGGTGCTTCCTGCTGATCAAATAGTTGTCGCTCATTTGGATCACGGTCTCCGCCGAACGGCGGCGCGGGATCGTGATTTTGTCATCTCTGTTTGCGGAGCTTTGGGCATCCGCAGTGTCGTTGAAAGACGCGACGTTGCTCAGCTTATGCGCCGGGGAGAGTCGATCGAGGCGGCCGGACGCCGACTTCGTTATGACTTTTATGAACAAACGCGATCCGCGCTTGACTGTGATCTCGTCGCTTTGGGGCACACACGGACCGATCTTGCCGAAAGTGTTTTGATGAACCTCGCCAGAGGCAGCGGTCTGCGCGGTCTTGTCGGGATCCCTCCGCAGCGCGGGGCCTACATCCGGCCGCTCCTTTCCTTTTATCGTGAAGAGCTGCGCGAGTATCTGACGGAAAATGGATTCTCGTGGGTCGAAGACGAGACGAACGACCTTGATCTGTATCAGCGCAATCGCGTCAGGAATGACGTCCTGCCAAGTCTGCGGTCCACCGTCAATCCCCGGATCGATGAGCACCTCGCCGCGCTTGCCGAAGAGGCATTGGCCTGGCGGCAGGAAATCGAGGTACGCTGTCGTTGCCTTTATGAAGAAACGGCGCTGAGACACTGCGAGTGGCCAAGTTTCGATCTGCATCGTCTGCGGCGTTTACGCGCTTTCGAAAGAACCGAACTGCTTCGCTTTGTCGGACGTGAGCTTGGCCTTGAAGCTTTGCCGCGAAAGAGAACAGAAGAGCTTTCGCGGTTGACTTCCGCGTCCGGGAGATGGGTGTTTCAGTGGGGTTCGGAAGTTGACCTCATGGCTCAAGACGGCGTTTTAAGATGGAGTCCTGCAGTAGAAAAGAAATGTGCTTTCCTGGAGGCAGAAATCGGCCAGACCATTCGCTGGGGCGGCTGGAACATTGCAATTACGCTGGGGACTGCTAACGATGGCGGCTGCGAAAAACTCACTCTTTCGCTTGCTCCTGACGAAAAGATCGTCTTCGTTCAGTGCAAAAACGGTGTCTCAACAAGTGACAGTTTGTTTCCGGAAATTCGTCAGGGCGGTCAGGTCGTTGCACGCAGAGAAAATTCACAGTGGACGATTTTCACTCATCGTGTAAAATATGAGAAGGTGTGTCAAATCGTTTTTACCCCGCTGAGGGGCAACTGGAGGAAAAACGAATGGAACTGAAACCAGCAGACGTTCTGATTTCACACGAACAAATCGCGGAGCGCATTAAAGAGATCGCTCAGGAGATCTCCTACAAATACGCGGGGCAGGATCTCATGATGATCGGTATCCTTCGCGGAGCCGTGATTTTCATGTCCGATCTGGCTCGTGCGATCGACCCGTCGGTCGGATTGACGATGGAATTCATGAAAGCCTCATCCTACGGTGCTTCGACCCAGAGTTCCGGCAAGGTCGCGATCACGCAGCAGCCGACAATGGAGATTAAAGACCGTCAGATCATCATTGTCGAGGACATTGTTGATACTGGACTGACGTTGAAACGTCTGCGCGAGTACTTTGCGGCCCATGGCGCGAAATCAGTCGAAGTCTGCGTTCTGCTTGACAAAAAGGACCGCCGTGTGGTGGATGTGCCCGTTGAGTATACCGGCTTTGTCATTCCTGATGAGTTCGTCGTCGGGTACGGCATGGATTTCGACGAAAAAATGCGCAATCTGCCGTCGATCCACAAAGTATGCCAGGTTTCGGAAGAATAATTAGTTATAAGGAGGCTCTCACTTGCACCGAATGATGAAAAACCTCGGCGTGTATCTGATCCTAGTGGTGCTCGTCGTCAGCGTTGTCAACATGTTCCTGACGCCGCCGTCGCCTACACCGCAGATCCCCGAGATTCCCTACAGTCAGTTCCGCTCCGATATGGCAGCGGGAAAGATCAAAAATTTCACGATCAGCGACACGAAAGTCCAGGGGCATTACGTTGACGGCTCGTCTTTTTCCAGCAACGTCGTTGGTATTGAGGACATTGCCGATACAGCCACGGCGCAGGGTGTCGAGGTGACGATCGCCGAACCGCCGGAGACCCCGTGGTGGATGACGTTGGCTTCGTCCGTTTTCCCGACGCTGCTGCTGATCGGTGTCTGGATCTTCTTCATGCACAACATGCAGGGCGGCGGCGGACGTATGATGAGCTTTGGCAAAAGCAAGGCGAAAATGTTCCTCGACAACCGTCCGAAAGTTACGTTCAACGACGTGGCCGGCTGTGACGAAGCGAAGGAAGAACTGAAAGAGGTCGTCGAATATCTCAAATCGCCTGACCGTTTTACAAAACTGGGCGCAAAAGTTCCCAAGGGCGTTCTTTTGCTCGGTTCCCCGGGAACCGGTAAGACGCTTCTGGCGCGCGCCTGCGCAGGTGAGGCAGACGTGCCGTTTTTCAGCACCAGCGGTTCGGATTTCGTGGAGATGTTCGTCGGTGTCGGCGCTTCGCGTGTTCGTGATCTTTTCGATCAGGCGCGAAAGTACAAGCCCTGCCTCGTCTTTATCGACGAGATCGACGCGGTGGGGCGCCATCGCGGTGCAGGCCTGGGCGGTGGTCATGACGAGCGCGAACAGACGCTCAATCAGCTCCTTGTAGAGATGGACGGATTTGATGAACAGAGCGGCATCATCCTGATCGCCGCGACAAACCGCGCCGATATCCTCGATCCGGCTCTGCTCCGTCCTGGACGCTTCGATCGTCAGGTCGTCGTCGATGCGCCAGACGTGAACGGTCGCGAGGCGATCCTGAAAGTTCACGCCAAAGAGAAAAAGTTTGCTGCCGACGTCGATTTTGCCGTATTGGCCAAGCGCACGCCCGGTTTTGTCGGCGCCGATCTGGCTAACGTCATCAACGAGGCTGCGCTTCTGGCTGCCCGTGCCGGAAAGTCCGAGATCGGTATGGCAGAGTTGGAAGAGGGCATCGATCGCGCTATCGCAGGCCCGGAACGCAAGAGCCGTCTCATCGGTGACCGCGAGAAAAAGATCATCGCTTACCACGAAACAGGACACGCGCTCGTGGCGAAGTTCCTTCCCGGCAGTGATCCTGTCCACAAGATCTCGATCATTCCCAGAGGCAGCGCCGCCCTTGGCTATACGCTTCAACTCCCGAAAGAAGACCGTTTTCTGGCTTCAAAGAATCAGCTCACCAATAATATTTGCGTTCTGCTTGGCGGTCGCGTCGTTGAGGACATCGTTTTCGGCGACATCACCACAGGCGCGAGCAACGACCTTGAACGCGCCACGCAGACGGCGCGCAGCATGGTCACGCAGTACGGCATGAGCACGCTTGGCCCTGTCGTTCTCGGCCGCCAGCGTCATGAGGTATTCCTTGGCCGCGATCTTGGCGAAGACCGCAATTACAGCGAGCAGATCGCGTTCGCGATCGACGAGGAAGTCCGCCGTATCGTTGAAGAATGTTATCAGCGCGTAAAAAAACTGATGACGGAAAAGATCGAGACAGTCAAGCTCGTCGCCGAAACGCTGCTGCAGCGCGAAGTGATCGACGGTCACGATCTTGCCGTGCTGTTAGGTGAGGAAGAGCCGAAACCGGAGAATAAAGCTTCCGACGAGAATCCCCCGGCTGATAACATATCGTCTGCCGAGCCTGCGGAAGCGGATGCAGCAGTTGAATCGCCTGAGGAAAAAAGCGAGACGGACGGCTTTATTCCTGCCCGGCCGCTGGGTGAAGACATAACACCCGAAACAGCCGGCCAAAAAGTTGAGCAGGATAATCCCGCAAAAGACGAATAAACTGGTACAATAAAAGGACGGAGCATTTTACGCTCCGTCCTTTTCTGTACGCATCGTCTCATGGAGGTTTTAAGCATGGAGACTGAATCTTTTAAACTGCACGCGCCCTGGCCCCCCTCGGGCGATCAGCCGCAAGCTATAGCGGCGCTGCTCGACGGGCTGAAATGCAACGAGCGTGTCTCAACGCTGCTGGGAGTGACCGGAAGCGGTAAGACGTTCACTGTCGCCAACGTCATTGCCAAGTATAATCGTCCGACGCTCGTGCTGGCGCATAATAAAACGCTTGCCGCGCAGCTGTACAGTGAATTCCGCAAGTTTTTCCCTGAAAACGCTGTACATTATTACGTCAGCTATTATGACTACTATCAGCCCGAAGCTTACGTGCCCAGTTCCGACACCTATATCGAAAAAGACGCTTCAATCAACACTCAGATCGAGCGTATGCGTCTGGCGACGACAAAATCGCTGATCGAACGCCGCGATGTGATCGTTGTCGCTTCCGTGTCGTGCATCTACGGTATGGGCAAACGCGAGAATTATGAAGACGCGATCGTCAGCTTTTCTGTGGGCGAACACTGGAACCGTCACAACTTTCAAGAAGCCCTGATGAAAGCCTATTACGAGCGCAACGATTTTGATCTCCAGCCCGGGAAATACCGTGTACGCGGCGATGTGCTGGAGGTTTATCCAGTGTACAGCAACAGCACGCTGCGCTTTTCGTTCTTTGATGAAGAGCTGGAAACGATCGAAGAGGTCGATCCGGTGAGCGGCCACAGACTGAAACATGTCGATCATGCTTCGGTCTTCCCTGCGCAGCATTATGTGACCAGCGACGGCGCGATCACCGAGTCGATGGAGAAGATCAAAAAGGAACTGGAGATCCAGGCCGGTCGCTTCAAAGCCCAGGGCAAGTTCCTTGAGGCCGAACGTCTGACAAGCCGCACCCGCTACGATATGGAAATGATGGCCGAAGCAGGATACTGCTCGGGGATCGAGAATTATTCGCGTTATCTTGACGGCCGCGAGGAGGGGGAGCAGCCGGGAACGCTGCTTGATTTCTTTCCTCCCGATTTCCTGATGGTTGTGGACGAATCGCACATCACACTGCCGCAGGTGCGCGGCATGTTCAACGGCGACCGTGCGCGCAAGGAAGTGCTCGTTGAACATGGTTTCCGACTGCCGTCGTGTCTTGATAACCGCCCGCTGCGCTGGGGCGAGTTTGAGAAGTACATGCAGCGTGTGATCTGCTGCTCTGCCACGCCCGGCGACTGGGAGACTGAACACTCCAAGCGCGTTGTCGAACAATTGATACGTCCTACGGGGATCCCTGATCCGCTTGTAGAAGTCCGCAAAGCCACCGGGCAGATTGACGATTTGCTTGGTGAGATCCAGTCGGTTCGTTCCCGAGGCGGACGAGCGCTCGTCACCACGCTGACGAAAAAAGGCGCGGAGGAACTGGCCGAGTACATGCGCACGCTGCGGATCAGGGCTGAATATATCCATTCCGAATTGAATGCCTTTGAGCGCGCCGAGGAAATCAACAAACTCCGCAGCGGTGACATCGAAGTACTCATCGGGATCAATCTGCTCCGTGAGGGCATCGATATGCCCGAAGTGACGCTCGTGGCGATTCTTGATGCTGACCGCGAAGGTTTTCTTCGCTCCTATCGTTCGCTCGTGCAGGTCATGGGACGCGCCGCTCGCAACGTCGATTCGCGCGTCATCCTTTATGCTGACGAAGTGACTGACAGCATCTCCGAAGCTGTAAGCGAATCGAAGCGTCGGCGCGATGCGCAGCTGGCCTACAACAAAGAACACGGAATTACACCCAGAACAATCCATAAGACGATCGAGAGGATGCTGCCCGAAGTTGAATTTGAAGAGGCTCCGGAAGCGCAGAGCAAGAAGACTCGCCAGTCTATCGAACATCTCGATAATCTTGACCTTGAGAAAATGATGTGGGAGGCAGTTGAAAAACTGCAATTCGAGAAAGCTGCCAAAATCCGCGATATGATCCAGGAGATCGAGCAGGGGCTCAGTCCGTCGGGTGAACTCGACGAAGAAGAAGGAGGACAGTATTTACGTGCCGCGTCAGGAAATCGTCGTAAAAAACGCCCGAGAGCATAATCTCAAAAATATCTCTCTGGCTTTGCCGAAGAATAAACTGATCGTCATTACCGGTCCGTCGGGATCGGGAAAAAGCTCACTTGCCTTTGACACGCTCTACGCCGAAGGTCAGCGCCGTTATGTCGAGTCGCTGTCGTCTTATGCGCGGCAGTTTTTAGGCGTGCAGAAAAAACCCGACGTGGACGACATCGAAGGCCTTTCGCCGGCCATCTCGATCGAGCAGAAGGGTACGTCCCACAATCCTCGTTCGACTGTCGGAACGGTCACGGAAATCTATGACTTCCTGCGCCTTCTCTTTGCCCGGGCCGGGACGCCCTATTGCCCGCAGTGCGGCAAGCCGGTCCATCGTTATTCTGTCGATGAGATCGTCGACCGCATTTACAGCGAACATTCCGGTTCCCGTCTCGAGATCATGGCTCCAGTCGTTCGCGCTAAAAAAGGTGAATTCAAGAATGTCTTCGCTGCATTGCGCAAGAAAGGCTTCATGCGCGTGCGCGTCGATGGCGAAGTGCTTTGGCTGGAAGAGGACATCCCTCTGGAAAAAAATAAAAAGCATAGTATCGAGGTCGTCGTTGATCGTCTTTCCGTTCAACCCGACCGCAAGGGGCGTGTTGCCGAAGCTGTGCAGACTGCACTGCAGCTTGGCGAGGGGTTCGTCCTTGTTGCCGCGGACGGTAAGGAGGACATGCTTACTGAGCGCTTTGTCTGTCCCGATTGCGGGATTTCTCTTCCCGATATCCAGCCAGCGCTGTTTTCCTTCAATAATCCCCAGGGTGCATGTCCCGACTGTTCGGGACTGGGCAGTCACAGTCATTTTTCTGAGGAACTTTCCGTCAATCCCGAATTGTCTGTCCGTGACGGGGCACTGCTGCCTTTTCGTGGCAAGCAGTACATGATGTACCGCCTTGAGCAGCTTGCAAACAAAATCCATCTTGACCTGGACGTGCCTTATAAGAATCTGCCTGAGGATCAGAAAGCGATTCTTATGGGCGGCTCTGAGGTTCGGATGCCGTTGCAGTTCGAGCGAGGCGGAGAGATCTCTACCTATCAGGGGCGTTACGAAGGGTTGCTTCCATGGCTGGAACGGTATTACAACAGCACGGAATCCGAGGCAACGGCAGAAGAGCTGGAACGTTATCGTATTGAAGACGAGTGTCGTTCATGCCACGGAACGAGACTTCGCCCGGAAGCGCTTTCTGTGCGCTTCTGGGATAAGAATATCGACGAACTTACTTCTATGCCTGTGGTCGATTTTTACGAACTAGTCCGGAAACACAAGAACGATCAAGGCCAGAACGAAGTGGTCAGTCAGGTCGTCGTCGAGCTTGAAAAACGACTCAGCTTTCTTGTTGAAGTCGGCGTTGGCTACCTTACTCTCAAACGTCGTGCCGATACCCTGAGCGGAGGAGAGAGCCAGCGCATACGACTTGCCACGCAGCTCGGTTCGAAGCTGTCAGGTGTCATGTACGTGCTTGACGAACCGACGATCGGACTTCATTCCCGTGATACAGGCAAGCTCGTCGGTGCGCTTAAATCCGTGCGTGATATGGACAATACGGTCATCGTTGTCGAACACGATCGCGATACCATGCTGGCTGCCGATTACCTGGTCGAGATCGGTCCGGCGGCTGGCAGCGGCGGCGGACAGCTCGTCCAGAGCGGCGACGCCGAATCGTTTCGCCTGACTGATTCGCTCACGGGCCCGTACCTGCGCGGAGATGCCTGCGGTATGGTCCCGTCCGGGCGCCTCGCCCTGCCGAAAGAGCGCCTTAAGGTGATTGGCGCTTCCGAGCATAACCTGAAAAACATCGACGTAAACATTCCGCTTCATTCTCTTGTGTGCCTGACGGGCGTTTCCGGGTCCGGAAAAAGTTCGTTGATGTACGACGTGCTTTATCGTGGTCTGCGGCGGAAACTTGATCCGGATTATCGCGACCGTCCCGGAAAACACGACGATATTTTAGGCTGGGAGGAACTGAAAAACGTCTCCATGGTCGATCAAAGTCCGATCGGCCGTACGCCGCGTTCCAACCCCGCTACTTACACCGGCGTCTTTTCTGCGATTCGCGAACTTTATGCTCAGTTGCCTGAGGCAAAACTGCGCGGTTATACGAGCGGTCGCTTCAGCTTCAACGTTAAGGGCGGACGTTGCGAAGCCTGCGGCGGAGCGGGGGAGCGCCGCGTATCGATGCTCTTCATGCCTGACGTGTATGTCGAATGTGACGTCTGCCACGGAACGCGCTACAATCGCGAAACGCTGGAGGTCAAGTTCAAAGGACACAGCATCGCGGACGTCCTCAATCTGTCAGTTGACGAAGCGATCGACCTTTTTCAGGATCTGCCCAGAATCGCCAATAAACTGCGTTTTTTACAGCGAGCCGGACTAGGTTACATCCATCTCGGCCAGTCGGCGCTCACGCTCAGCGGCGGCGAGGCTCAGCGCGTCAAGCTCGCAAAGGAACTGAGCAAACGTTTCGGCGGTAATACGCTGTATCTGCTCGACGAACCTTCGACAGGCCTGTTTTATCCTGATGTCGCCCGACTTCTGCATATCCTTCATGATCTTGTCGATCAGGGGAATTCGGTGTTGCTCATTGAGCATAATATGGACATCATCTGTTCAAGCGATTATGTCATTGACCTGGGCCCCGAAGGTGGCGCTGCGGGCGGAACTGTTGTTGACGCTGGCACGCCCAGACAGCTTGCCGAGAAGGGAAAAGGCTACACCGCGCAGGCCATTCGCGAATATCTGAAAGAATTCCACAAGGAGAGCAAACATGCCAAGGGCCGGAAGAAATAACAGCAAAGAACAGCGTTTTACTTCTGTCGCGCCTGATAAGAAAGAGCAGCGACAAATTAACGATCGACCGCGGCCGGTACGTGTCGCAAAAGACAAAACAGGACAGGCAGTCAGTCGTATGCAGAGTCGCACTGAAAAACTGCCTGACAACGACGTCTGCTGGGGACGCAATCCTGTCCTCACGCTTTTGCAAAACCGACCTGAATTGTGTCGCAACGTTCTGCTCGCCGAGGGTGCGTCCGACGATTTTCGCGGCATGGTCGCGCAGCTGTGCGCTGACTGTGACGTAAGTCTCTCGTTCGTCCGGCGCGACGAACTCGACCGAATGAGCGGAGGCGCGGTCCATCAGGGTGTGGTTGCTCGCATGAAGCCGGTCCCGTCGGCGGATCTTAATGAGATCGCGGATTCGGTGCCGTCGGATGCACCCGCTCTGATCGTCCTGCTCGATCATTGCCAGGATCCTCATAATCTCGGCGCTGTCATCCGTACAGCCGAGATCGCAGGAGCCCTCTGTGTGGTCACGCAAAATGATCGCTCTGCAACCGTCAGCGGCACTGTCGTTAAAACCAGTGCAGGCGCTGCTTTTCGTCTTCCTGTCGCGCAGGTCGTCAATGTCAGCCGCGCGCTTGCCTCGCTGAAAGATAAGGGGTTCTGGGTCGTCGGTCTCGACCACAAGACAACAGAGACGATATGGAGCGCGCCTCTGCCGGAAAGGCTTGTCCTCGTCGTTGGTTCGGAGGGGGAGGGCATATCCGCACTTACAGCTAAAAACTGTGACAAACTTGTAAAGATCCCCATGGCCGGAAAAACGGGTAATCTCAACGCCAGCGTCGCTGCTGCCCTCGGCATGTTCGAGTGGGCGCGCATCAATGGCTGCGGTAAAGAAATGAGCAAATAATCTTTGAGGAGGTCTCTAAAATGGATGTTAAATCGCTTCGCCCCATTATCGTAGGCGGCGGCAACCTTGGCGGTTCTGTCGCGCGAGGACTGAAACGTGCCGGCGTTCGCCCAATCGTTGTGCAGATTCGAGAGCCGAATTTTGACAAGCTTGTTGCCGATGGAATCGAAACGTATGAGACGCTGGCAGAGGCGCTGCCGCTCGCAAGCGGACCGATCTTCATCGCGCTCAAGCCCTGGCTCATGCAGCCCTGGTGCTCTGAACACAGCGCAGCTCTTGCAGAACGCACGGTCGTTTCTTGTGCGGCGCTCGTCGAATTGGAATTGCTTAAAAAAGCGGCTCCTCTCGCTCATTGGGGGCGGATCATGACCAACATCGCCTCTGCCGTCGGAGCAGGATTTACCGGGGTTGCGCGCGGTGATCTTGATAATGACGAGACGGAAACTGTTGTGGGATTGTGCCGCACATTCGGCGACGCTATGCTCGTGAGCGAAAAAGATCTCGACGGCGTGATCTGTCTCTCCGGTTCTGCCATTGCTTATGTCTTTGAATTGCTTGAAGGCTTTATCCAAGGAGGGCTTGCAGTTGGCATGAAAGGCGATGTCTCGCTTCGCGCCGGGATCGCGACGCTTAAAGGCGCGGCTGAGCTGGCGGCTTTGCGGGGAGACCACCCTGCGGTGCTCAAAGATGCCGTCTGCACTCCTGGCGGGACGACGATCGCTGGGTGCAGAGAGTTGCAAAAGCTTGGTTTCAAGAGTGCTTTTATCGAAGCACTGATTGCCACGGCCGAAAAGACGAAAGCGGGAACTGAAGCATTTAACAAAGCTGCCGGCAAGGCGTAAGCACATTTAAAAACGAGTGGAATCGAATTTTAAGCCCTTTATTTGTTATGGCACTCCTTCGAGCCCTTCCGCTATTTGCTACTTGACAGGAAGCGAATGAAAAGGTAGAATTCCATTTGTTGCGGTCACGCGATGGGTGATTAGCTCAGAGGAAGAGCGCTTCCCTGACACGGAAGAGGTCACAAGTTCGATTCTTGTATCACCCACCATGAATTATTTGAGCACTCGTTTTGAGTGCTCTTTTTTATTAGTTTGAAGAATCTATTGAATATCTTCTTTGATGATAATAAAATAAATCTAAATTATGAGGAATGGCAAAAAGCCGTTGTAATTTTTTGCAAAATGGGTTAGACTACGGACGGTGAGAAAAATGATAGCGGGAGTTGGGCTTGATCTCTGCAACGTCGAACGGATGAAACACGCTTGCGAATCTGAAGCGTTTTGTCGTAAAGTTTATACCGAACGCGAACTTGCCTACGCTGCTGAACGTGCGCGACGTGCGGAGACGCTCGCAGGAATGTTTGCAGCTAAAGAAGCTTTTGCAAAAGCAACGGGGCTGGGTATTTCACGCATTGGGTTAAAGAGTGTCGAAGTTGTTCATGGTCCTGAGGGCAAACCTACGTTGTTCATCGCGGAGGGCTGTCCGTTGCCCGATTATCTGCGAAAATCCCGCCTTTTTCTTTCGATTTCTCACGATGCCGGCATCGCTGCAGCTGTCGTTGTGATCGAAACGGAAGGGGAATAGACGATGGTTCCGTGGTATTCGACGGCTGCTGTTCGTTCTCTGGATGAACAGCTTGTAGAGTTGGGCGTTCATGGCCTCGAACTTATGGAACGCGTTGGCAACGGTATCGCCTCTTTTGTACTCGATCGTCTTTCTCCAAAAAGCGTCCTCATCCTTGCGGGGGCCGGAAACAATGGAGGCGACGGATTCGTCATAGCTCGCCTTCTTGCAGAGAACAACGTGCCCGTATGCGTTGTTCTCAGTCATCCGCAGTCCCGCTCGACCGGCAATGCTGCGATCAATCTGCAACGTCTCAGCGAATCTGTGCGTGTCATAGAAAGCATCTCTTTGACGGACGAGCAGTTGGATTCGCTGTTTTCTTCTTATGAACTCGTTGTCGATGCTTTGCTCGGAACTGGCATCTGCGGCGAACCTCGCGGAGAAACAGCGCGTCTGATTTCAGCATTGAACAAGGCTCGCAGTGGAAAGAGCGTTTTGGCTGTCGACGTGCCGAGTGGTGTTGAAAGCCCGCGGGCTGTTGAGGCAAGCTGGACATGTACTGCCGCTGCACGCAAAATCCCGTGTGCAACCGGGCATGGCTCTGCGGTCAGTGGTGAGATTGTTCCGATCATCCTTGATGAACGTGCAGAATCTCTTTTAGGCGTGCCTTATGCTTTAGAGTTGGAAAAGCGTGATGTTTGCGAATTTATGCCGAAACATCAGACTGACGATCATAAAGGAAGCCGCGGCGGGGTGCTCATCGTTGCCGGCTCTGAACGGTATAAAGGAGCGGCCGTGCTGGCTGCACGCGGTGCTTTGCGCGCTGGGGCTGGCCTTGTTGTTCTGGCTTCAACTGCAAAAGTTTGCGATGCATTGCCTGTTGTACTGCCGGAATGTATCGCAGAGCCTCTGGACAACACTGAGAAGCTGTGCGATGTGATTGCCCGCTGGCAAAATCGTTGCCAGGCTCTTGTCATCGGTCCGGGACTTGACCGCGACGAGCGCGCGAGAGAGCTTTGCCGGATCGCCGCGGCTTGGAATGCCGTGTCTCTATGGGATGGCGACGGGCTGTATTGGCTGGCCCAGGATTCGCTTGCTCCTGTGGCTTGCTGTCTGACGCCCCATGAAGGCGAGGCAGCACGGCTACTGCACATCGAGAAGCTTACATGCAATCGTTTTGAATCCGCTTTGCAGATCGCCGAAAACGGGAGAACAGTATTGCTGAAAGGGTATCGTTCGATCATCGCAGAATGCGGGCAATTGCCTTTGATCATTCCGCGTGGCGATCGTACGCTTTCCATCCCCGGCTCCGGCGATGTGCTCTCAGGCGTGTGCGGCGCGTTTCTTGCCGCAGGTTTAACACGCCGTAATGCACTCGCACTCGGCGCATGGTGCCATGGTTCTGCCGGGGAGCGTCTGGGCCGTGAAAAAGGTCTTGACGGCGTGCTGGCCAGTGAAGTTGCGGACATGATCCCGAAGGTTTTGAAAGAGCTGGGACAGATATGATACAATTACAGCATAACTTGAGTGCTTTGACCCTGCTTCTTGACGATCTGAACGATACAGGCATGTTAGGGCAGAAGATTGCCTCTGTGTTGTCCCCGGGAATGACAATCCTTCTGGAAGGTGAGCTTGGCGCGGGAAAAACGACGCTGGTGCGTGAGATTTGCCGCGCGCTCGGCTGGAAACGCACGTGCAGCCCTTCGTTTGCGCTCGTCAATGAATACGCACGGGCGCGGATTCCTGTTGCGCATGCTGACCTATATCGCATCGAGCACGCCGATTCCCGCGATTTTGGACTCGACGAATATCTCGACGACGGCTGGATCCTTCTTATTGAATGGCCGGATCGTCTGGACAATTCGGATTTTCCGGATGTTTGGCGTTGTCAGATCGCACATGGCAACGGTGAGTCCCGTTTGATCTCGTTTTCTGCGAAAGGGGAAAAAGCGGTGGATGCGTTGAAACGTCTGGAGAATTCTTTGAAATGAATGGTATAATTCTCTTAGCGATAGACTGCTCGAACCGCTGGACAAGCCTGGGACTTTCTGTGTCGGGGAGAGTGACTGGAGTCGATCTGGATCTTGGTCGAAAACAGGCTGCTGATCTTCCTGCCGAAGTTGAAAAGCTGCTGTTGCATGAAGGTATTACTCTCAGTCAACTGACACACATCGGAGTAACGGTCGGCCCCGGATATTTTACCGGCCTTCGTATTGGTATGGCGTATGCTTCCGCACTGGCGATGGCGCTCGACATAAACGTGATTCCTCTAAGCAGTCTTGAAGCTGTCTTATATGCCATACCAGAATATGCCGCGGGTGTGAAGGTCCCGCTGATAGCTGCTTCACGCGAACGGGTTTTCTCAGCGGCTTGGCGGGAAGGAATTCCTTTTCTGTCTGAGCGCGAACGATCCCGTGAGGAGCTTATGAGTGACCTCGGAGACACTGCGGAACAGGCGGAACTGTGGGCCGTGGATGACGCGCGCCTTTTTGCGACCGGTAGCAGGGGTGGAGTACATTTCCTGAGTTCTCCGAGCGGAGCCGCAATCGCCGAGTTGGCAGCAGAACGCGTCGAAAACAGTATAAAGCCGGACAGCCTGAGAGCGCGCTATCTGCGCGAACCAGGACTTGGACGTTCTTTATAGATTTGCAGTATGGGGGAAGTTGTTTCTATCTTTTGTGGAGGTGAAGGTGTTGGCCAAGAAGTTTGAGGTGTCAATCAACAAGCCTTGGTGCAAGGGATGCAGCCTGTGCGTGCATGTCTGCCCCAAGAAAGTGCTCGAGCTGAACGAACGAGTGAAGTGTGAGGCTGTGCGCCAAGAGGACTGCATCGGTTGCAGATCGTGCGAGAATATCTGCCCCGATCTTGCGATCACTGTGCGAGAGGAAGGGACGAACTAATGGCTGAGATCAAATTCTGGCAGGGCAATGAAGCGCTTGCGTTCGGCGCGCTGGCGGCGGGCTGCCGTTTCTACGCCGGCTATCCCATCACGCCTTCGACCGAAATCATGGAGACGATGGCTGTTGAGCTTCCCAAGGTGGGCGGCGTCTTCCAGCAAATGGAAGACGAGCTTGGTGCATGCGGCTGTGCGATCGGCGCTTCTATTGCCGGCGTCAAGTCGATGACTGCCAGCTCCGGCCCCGGTTTCACGCTGAAGCAGGAAAATCTCGGTCTGGCTTATGAGGCCGAGATCCCGCTTGTCGTCGTCGATGTCATGCGCGGCGGCCCTTCCACGGGACTTCCCACGCAGGGCGCGCAGCAGGACGTCATGCAGGCCCGCTGGGGTACGCACGGCGACCACGGCACGATCGCTCTGGCTCCCGCTTCAGTGACGGAGTGCTATGAGTTGGCCGTCGAGGCGTTCAACCTGGCTGAGCGTTTCCGTCAGCCCGTCCTCATCATGAGCGACGCTGAGATCGGTCACATGAGAGAGAAGTTCGTCGTGCCGGATGCTGCTAACCTGAAGATCGTCAACCGCAAGAAGCCGACGGTTGATCCTAAGGATTTCGTGCCTTATCAGGCTGATCCCGAGGACGACGTTCCGCCGATGGCCGGTTTTGGCGACGGCTACCGCTGGCACGTGACGGGCCTGACCCACAACGACTGGGGATTCCCCACGACCAATCCCGAAGCCATTGACAAGAAGATGCGCCGCCTGATGCGCAAGGTCGATCGCTTCCGCGACGATATTGTCAAGTACGACACGGTCGAAGCCGAAGACGCCGAGATCCTTGTCGTTTCCTACGGTAGTGTCTCCCGTTCGAGCATCCGCGCCGTTCGCGACGCTCGTGCCCGCGGCATCAAGGTGGGGCATTTCCGTCCCATCACGCTGTGGCCCTTTGCGGATAAGGAACTTGAGAAGCTGGCCCGCCACGTCAAGACGATCATCGTTCCTGAACTGAACTGCGGACAGATGGTGCTTGAGGTGGAGCGCGCCGTTCACGGCAAGGCCCGCGTCGTGCCGCTGAGCCGCGTTGACGGCGAGCTGTTCCAGCCCACCGAGATTTTTGACAAGATCGTTGAGGAGGCGAAGTAAAGATGCCCAGCAAAGAAGTTTTCGAGTGGATGCGGCCCCAGTTCTTCCCGCATATGTGGTGCCCCGGCTGCGGACATGGCATCATTCTGAACGCCTTGCTTCGCGCCGTCGTTGATCTTAAGCTTGATCCTACGCAGACCGTCTTCGCATCCGGTATCGGCTGCTCCAGCCGCCTTCCCGGTTATGTCAACGCGAACACGCTGCACACCACGCATGGTCGTTCGCTGGCCTACGCCACCGGTATCAAGATGGCCAAGCCCCAGCTCACAGTCATCGACGTGATGGGCGACGGTGACTGCTCGGCTATCGGCGGAAACCACTTTATCCATGCCTGCCGCCGCAATATTGACATCACCGCCATCGTCATGAACAACAACATCTACGGCATGACCGGCGGTCAGATGTCGCCGACGACGCCCATCGGCGCTTATGCCAAAACGGCGCCCTACGGTGTGACTGATCCTTCCTTCGACATCTGCAAGCTGGCTGCCGGCGCCGGCGCGACCTTTGTCGCCCGCACCTGCGTCGCCAACCCCCGCGATGTTGAAATGACCATCACGAAGGCCATCAAGCATCACGGTTTCTCGGTTGTCGAAGTAGCCGGCTACTGCCACACTCAGTATGGCCGTTACAACAAACTGAAGACGCCCACCGTCAACATCGACTTCCTGAAGCAGCACATCCTGCCGAAGGCGGTTGCTGACACCAAGACGCCCGAAGAGCTTCAGGGCAAGATCGTGACAGGCGTGTTCGTCGATACGGAGCGCGCTGAGTACACCGATCAGTACAAGGCGCTCCTTGAGCGCGTCTGCGTCAAGTAGGAGGGAATCGTCATGTCGAAACGTTTTGAAATCTGCCTTGCCGGTTCCGGCGGTCAGGGCGTCATCACCGCTGCCGTTATGGCAGGTGAAGCCGCTTCTATTTTCTGCGATAATCTTTATGCCGTCCAGACCCAGAGTTACGGCCCCGCTGCCCGTGGCGGCTCGGCCAAGGCCGAAGTTGTCATCTCCGACGAGCCGATCGACTATCCCAAGCCGGTCGCTCCGGATCTGATGATTTGCCTTACCGGCGACGCCGCAGCGAAGTACGCTCGCGATGTTAAGGCCGGCGGCCGCTTGGTTCTTGACAGTTTCTCCGTCCAGGAAGTGCCGAACGTCGAGGCCAACATCTACCAGCTGCCGCTGATTGAGACGGCCCGCAACAAGGTCGGCAACGAGATCGTGACCAACATGGTCGCTCTCGGTATGGTCGCGCGCGTGCTTGAGCTTGAGGACGTCATGCAGCCCGAAGCAATGCGTAAGGCGATGCTTGACCGCGTTCCCAAGGGCACGGAAGAGCTGAACAAGAAGGCCTTTGAAGAAGGTTACAATATGTTCAAGGATACGCCTGCTCATATCTAATAATTGCATTTAACACAGAATCCCGTTCTCTATGTGGAGAGCGGGATTCTTTTTATGAAAACGGAGTCTGTGATGATATAATACAAAGGAATCGAACGTACGGGAGGAATGGTGATGGAACAAGTATTTGTCGACAGGGTAAATTCCGCCGGACAGGGGATCGGCAGGGTGAATGACGGACGTACGATCTTTATTGAAGGCGCGTTGCCCGGAGAACACGTTATTGCTGCTGTGCAGCAGGAGAAAAAGAATTATATTAAGGCTCGTGTCGAGCGTGTGATTGAGGCAAATTCCCAACGGCGTGAGCCTCCTTGCAAGTGGTATCGCTCTTGCGGCGGCTGTCAGCTCCAGCATGCGGATTATGAATTGCAGTGCAGGATTAAATCCATGCTCACCTCGGATGCACTGCGCAGGATCGGCGGATTTGATCTTGACGGTGAAATTCCTTGCGTGCCGTCGAAGAACGAATGGCGTTATCGTAATAAAGCGTCGTTTCCTGTTCGTTCGCGTGGGACAAATGGGACGATCGGTTTTTTTAAAAACGGTTCGCACGAAATTGTCCCGATCGACCGCTGTCCTGTCATCGGCGACAGAGCGAATAAAATGTACGCTACCATTAAGTACATGATTGAACACGGACAGTTCTGCTGCTACGATGAAAAGAAAAACATCGGCTGGCTGCGACACGTGATCATCCGCAGTGCGCGGGATTGTGAAGAGTTGCTTCTTGTGCTTGTCGTTGCGGCTAAACCGCAGGGAGAGGCTCTGTCGTCCCTTGAAGACCTTTATGACCATTTGAAAGCGTCGTTTCCCGAACTGCGAGGATTGGTCCTGAACATCAATCCGGACGAGGGCAATGTGATCGTCGGAAAGGAGACAATGCTCGTCAAAGGCGAGGATCTCCTGACAGAACGTCTTGGCCGCTATGAGCTGGATTATGACGGCACATCATTCTTCCAGGCCAATGCGGCTCAGGCGTCGGAGATGTTTGAATATGCGGCTTCGCTCGTTGAAGGTCAGAACTTACTTGAACTTTATTGCGGCGTCGGCGCGCTGACCGTTTTTCTGGCGCGGAAAGCCGCGCATATCAAGGCAGTAGAGATTTGGCCTTCGGCAGTTGAACTGGCCCGCAAAAACGGTAAGTTCAACGTGATCGAAGATCTTGAAGTCCTTGAGGGGGCAGCCGAAAGACTTGACCTGCCTGAATTGCTGAAAGGCATCGACTGCGTCGTTGTCGATCCGCCGCGAACCGGCTGTGAAAAAAGCGTGATCGAAGCGATCGCATCCAGCACCGTTAAGCGCGTCCTGTATGTGTCATGTAATCCCGCTACGCTCGCCCGCGACGCAGCCTTGCTGCGCGACGCAGGTTTCATGCTCGATACGAAGAGCCTGAAAGTCTTCGACATGTTTCCGCAGACTTGCCATGTCGAGACGGTAGCACTCCTGATGCGGTGAGTTTCTCGTGGTGCAAGTAAATAGAGTATATGCTGGTTGTCAGAAAATGTCGTTTTTGCTTTGGAACGACGGTAAGCATTGAAAGTTCATTCTGTCGGCCTCTTGCACAAAAAAACAGTCGGGCGTATAATACTTACGTTTTGCGGGTGTAGCTCAGTTGGTAGAGCATCAGCTTCCCAAGCTGAGGGTCGCGGGTTCGAGCCTCGTCACCCGCTCCAATTTATGATTAAACCCATTTTTGAATCGGCGCAAAGCCCTGAAATTACAGGCTTTGCGCCGATTTTGTTTTAATGTATAATGCTATTTTTACCTCTTAAAATTACAGATCAGTACTCCGAATACGAACTATATGAGTTAGCTTAATCAGAATAGATGACGGCCTTAATGGTATTCTTGTTGTTCGTATCCAAGTATATGACATATTGGATGTCCTGTGTTAGTTCTTGAACATAGTATTAAAAACAATAGATTCTATTTAACCTTTGTGGTAAAATATAAAATAATACGATAGGGAGTAAGATAACAGGAGAATAATAGATAGTAGTGCCTGCTATGAGCTGATGATCTTACACCGCCCGCGCAAGAACTGTCCTTGCTAATAAACATGTGCTTATCCATACGGATAGAGCTAACGTAATAGTCTTTACCAATTTGAACTGGCCTGCGTGCGAGACGACGAAACGGCACTCGCCATGGCGAAGCCTGCCTATCGGAGTTATCTTCAAAAATCAGCCGTGCTGGAGGTCAGACGATGAACGTTCAGAGCTTGGCAAAGCGTTTGGTGTTTGCGGTAATCCTGATGGCCGTGACTGCTGTGATCATCTATTACGGAGCCGTCTGGCTGTTGATCCGGCGGGTGGCTGCGATGCCCGACAGTCCGCCTCCGGCGGTAAGACCTATCAGGTAAACACGGCGAAAAGAGTTTCGCCGGACAAAAAAGGGAGTGAACACTATGAAAAAGTTGGCATGTCTGTGTGCGCTGATGATGCTGTTCGGCGCATCGGTGGTCTGGGCCGCCGAAGGGGAGTATATCGTTAGGGGTGATAAGGTCTATCGTGTGCAGGACGGCAAAGAACGGCTACTTGAAGACGAAGTTGTCTTTCGGGCCGAGACCGACGCGGGGAAGTGGGCGTGGGTCCTTGTAGATCCCGAGCTGTCCGAGGGTGTGAAGGGCAGCGAAAGCGGCGTCTATTTCTTCCGTGGCGAGGAGGACGCGCCGGCAAGCTTTTTACCCATGAAAAACGCCGGTGAATGTATGATGGAATTCTCTCCCTCGGGCGAGAAGCTGTTGATCTGCTGCGGCGATGAGGCCAGACAGGACCTTGGTTATTACGTCCTTGACGATGCTGGCAAAGGTTGGGTCAGAAAAGCCTCGTTCGTTTCAGCGGGACATGCCTTTTGGGTTGATCCGCACCGTTTTGTTTTTACGGCGATCGACACGGAAAAAGGTCCGCGCACCAAAGCCGGGGACGATTGGTGGTGTTCTCCGTCCCTCTACGATACCCTGGAGAAAGAGTTGACCGTCATCATAAAAGCGACGTCGACGAAGAACTATTTCATCGGCGGCTGTGACGATGAGGGCGGCTCGCTCGACATTAATGAAAGTTCCGTGAAGAACCCCAAAGACTGGGGCAACGAAAACAAGATCAAATACAAGGAACTTACTGTCCCTATTCCGGCAGCGGGGTAGAGCTATGCCTACGGGCTGTATGACAGACGGCAACAAGTGTTTATAGTAGTATTAAAATAACGAAAGAAGGCGATCTCGATGTTATTGAAGAGGATGTTGGGGACTTGTGCAGCGCTCATCCTATGCGCTGCCGGGAACGCGTTCGCATTTACAGAGGCGGAAAAAAATGAGCTGCTGCAAAACGCGGACTATCGCGAGAACTGTGAGCGGTATCAGGAATTCATTGAACGGGCTAAGACTGTGCTGACCCCGGAGGATCTTATCATTTTTGAGAAACGGGAGAACGAGTGGCTTTACGGCGGCGCCTACGACGAGGCGGCGAAAGGGGCCTTAGCTGACGGGTACAGCAAACCCGTCGCCTACGCCTCGATGCTGGAGATGCATATGGACGAAGCGGGAATGATTTTCGACAACGCGGACATCATTCGCCAGAGCGACGGGGTGTCCGGCCTGTACCTCTTGAAAAAAGGCACTCTCAGGGGTGAACTGCAGGTCAGTTCTGCAGAGGAAGGCGAGTATGCAGTGCGGCTGATGCTCTCTGTCGACGGTGAGCCGATGGGGTTCTTTGAAGGCTCGGGCAAGCCCGACGGGAAAACGTTAGAGGCGACGGGAGACCTGCTTGTTGAGGAATACGATTCTGAGAAGGACTCCGCAGCCGTGACGCTGAAGTTTGACGATGCGGGCGCCACCGCCGTCACCACAGAGAAGTTCAAGCGTGACAGCCTGGAGAAAAAGTGGATGGCCGAGGGGATCATCTTTGACGGGACCTACGTGCGGCAGAAGTCCGTCTTTATGGATGCCGCTTCCGATTAGGAGGTACGGAGGATGAAGTTCAAACGTACGTTTTTAGCGGCGTTGCTGGTCTTTGTGATTGGGGCAGGCGTAGCGCCGGCGGCCACGGGAGAGTACGTCCTCAAAGGCGATCAGGTCTACAGGACGGTCAAGGGCAAGATGAAGCTGCTGGAGGACGTCGGCATCGAGAGGGCGGATACGGATGCCGGCCCCTGGGCCTGGTTTTTGGCGGACCCTGAGGCGCCCGGGCTGAAGGGCACAAAACTCGGTCTCAGGTTCTTCCGCGGCAAGGAGGGGAAGCCGGCGGGGTTCCTGCCCATGGAAGAGGGAGCAGCCTCCTTCTGCAGCCTGACGTTCTCCCCTTCGGGCGACAAGATGCTGGTGAGCTGGGGCGGGCTGCCTGTCAAACACCTGTCCCTATACTTCATCGACAGGAATAAGGGATTTGTTGAAAAAGCCTCGTTTGAAACGGCAGAGCCGCCCTTCTGGATTGATCCTAATCGGTTCGCATTCAGTACCGTTGATTCTGACAAGGGCCCCCGCGTTGAGGGGATGTTCGACCTGTGGTGGTGCTCCATTCAGCTCTACGATTGCGAGACGGGTAAGACGACCCTCATCAGGGAAGCAACTGCGACCAAAAACTACGCTCTCAACGGCTACGACCGTGCGAAGTGCGCGCTGGACATCACCGAGAGCTTCGTGAAGAACGCGAAGGACTGGGAGGACGAGGACAAAATCGACGACAAGGAACTCTCGCTCCCTGTCCCTGCAGCACGTTAGTGAAGTTTAGGGATGACTCATCGTGGAACCAGTTCCAAGGTAAACTGTTTATATGAGGAGGTGCTTGTGGTGAAGCACTTGAATATAAAGTTTTTCGCGGTGCTGCTGGTCTGCCTGGCTCTCGGGCTGCCGATCTCGCCGAGCAGAGCCGGGGCTGCCGGAAAAAGAATGGTTGAGGTCACGATGGTGAACTCGCTGGACGAGAAGGTCCTTCTGGCGATGGGGAGGTGGCGCGATGGCAGCTCGTTCTCAAGGGGCTGGTGGAGCGTCGATCCCGGCGCGACGAGGACGATCCGGCCTTTTGAATACAATGATGGTGAAGAATACTATTTTTATGCCGTCACTGAGGGCGGCGAAAGAATTTGGCGCGGCAGCGACGATTACGACTCCAGAATATTCTGGCTCCACTCCACAAAGGCTTTTGATTGCCCTCCGGGCAAAAAAGTACGCGGCGGAAAAAAGGCCCGTTTCCACTTTTTCCCACAGATTTACTGGAAGAATAAGGAGAATAGTGAAGAGGGATTCATCCTCAAATTCCAAAAAGATACCTCGGAACTTGACGAGTCTGACTAGCGGTACCTATTTGCGGCGGGCCCCGAAGCTCGGCCATTGGTGACCTCGGGCAAACGATGATTGATGAGGAGGATCTTGTGATGAAGCACATGAAGCGGATGTTTTTCGCGGCACTGCTGGGCTGCCTGGCGGTCGGACTGCCGGCCGTGCCTGCGCTGACTTTGAGTGACGCTGAGTACCGCCGGATGATGAAAGATCCCGAGGATGGGGGAGAACTCGTGGAGGCGGACAAGGATCTTAACCAGGCATGGGCCAAGGCGCAGAAGTCCTTGTCGGCGGTTCCCTTCGAGATCCTCAAGAAGGATCAGAACGCCTGGCTGGCACACGGCCGCGACGAGGTTGCAAAAAAATACATGGAAGATGTATCTGGCGTTGGTGTGGTTGTCCCCTACGCACACGCGGCGCGAAAACGTGCGCAACTGCTGGTAAAATTGGTACAGAAGTATGAAGAAAGCGAGACGACGGAAATCAGGCTGGTGAACGAGACTGACGAGAAGATCCTCGTCGCTGTGGCGCGGGATTCTTTCGCTGATACCATGTATGGGGACGATACTGATCAATTCGACAGTGTCTACGGAAAAATTTTCGATATCTCAAAGGGATGGTGGAGCCTTGAGCCTGGCGAGACGAAAAGGATCTGCCCTTTCAAATGGCTTGAATATTGTTCTTACTATTTCTATGCCGTCTCAGAGAGTGGCGGACACATTTGGGGAGGTTCCGCAGATGAGGGCACCGGCTCCAAGCTCTTCTGGGTCAACCGAGCCGGGCAGTTTGAGTGCAATCCGGACCAGGAACTGCCTGAAGGAGAGCAGGTATGGTTCCAGAAGTTTACTGCGAAACACTGGAAGTACTGGACGGGGAAGAACGGCCTTGAGTCAAGAGAGCTCGCTGTCGAGTTCAGAAAAGATACAGACGTGTGGATCGTCGAGGAGAACGTTGAGGATAACTCCATATCCGGAAACGATGCCGACGTGAAAATCAACGAGGAAAACTTCCCCGACGAGAACTTACGCCAGTGGGTAAAGGAAAGCGTGGCGGGGGGTAAGGATGTCCTGACGAAAGCGCAAATCGCCGCCGTGAAGGATATAGATGTCTTCGGCTT
>JAEEUD010000070.1 GCA_016286835.1 Pyramidobacter sp.
CCTACGACTGGCATGCTCATTCAGCCCCTTTTATAGTTCTCAGCCTCGCTCCACGAGGTAATTTCGTTCTCAAAGCGTGATAAAAAGTGCAGCAGCAACGTCAGCGCTAGAAGATCGGCGCAGCCGCCCGGGCTTAAATTCTCGGCGATAAAGGCGCGATCGATCACAGCAATCTTTTCCTGAGGCAGATCCGGTTCCTGCGCTAGCTGTGCAGCTAATTCCGTCTGTACCCGACGAAAACGCGCCAAACTCGAACGCTTGATCATGTTCGTGTCGTCCACAGCGCAGATCAGGCGCAGAAGCGTCAGTGCCGCCGCGTCATTGAGGCTTTTTCCACGTTTTTGCAAAAATTCGAAGAATGGCAACGAGACGCTGATCACCGATGGGAAGCCGGCCACAGCTTCGCCGCGGATTCCGGCGACGCCGCTTTCACGATAGATCCTCTGCCCTGCCGAGTTTCCGGACAAAAATTCGCCTTTGACCTCTTCGACCATTTGCGCTGTCTCACAAGCGAGAGTTTCAGCCTTAGCGCTTCTTCCCTGCGCCCACAGCCGGCCTCGGGCAGCGCAAAATAGGCCGATGGTAAAGATCGCGCCTTTGTGCGTATTCACGCCGTGTGTCGCATCGCGCATCGTTTCTTCCGCTTCCAGACCAGGGAGGCGCAGTGCGCGAAACGATTCCTGCGGTGTCTTGTCAGCATATTCGATGCCAAGGCGCACACAACGGACGAAATACGGTAAGAGTGCGCAGGCGCTGTCGATGAACGTGAATACGTCCATGTCAGCGTGAGAACCGTTGTTCAGGCGATCGACCAAGCCCGGCTTGGGCGAAACGCAGACCTCGCTCAGCAAAGCACGCTGAGCTTCAGAGGCCACGCGGAAGGCAAACGCGCCGCACTCATCCTCATACATCATCGTCACTGCCGCACGCGCCAACTCCGGAGCGGTATGGAAACGTCGAGGAGCGCAGTCCATCACAGGTCGGCCGCATATCAGGCACGTCCGTGACGCATGTCCGATCTGCGCTCGCTCGATCTTCACGCCCGCGTCTGTCAAAACGTCCATGTCGTACAGCCGCGACGCCGGCGAACTCTCTTCCAGATCGCAGGCAATGCGTTTCACTTCAAGCGCCGGCGCGGCAACGGACAAAAACGCCTCACTGCCAGCGGAATCGAAAAAACACTCCACGCGTTCGACCTTATATCCTTTGCATAAAAGCGCACGTTCCAGCCGCTCCAGTCCGCGCTTGAAGAACGCCTTTGCCAACGGGAACTGTTTGACGGGACCGGGCATGTTCAGTGTGAAGCTGATCAACGTACAGTTCCTCTGGAGCATTTCTCTCTGACGGGCCGCGCGCCGCTCACGGGCATCCAGCACTTCCGCAAGTGACGCTTCAGGCCCGTTTAACAGCCTGCTCAGTTCCATCTCCATCACTTCCATTCGCCCAAGCAAGTTTTTCCGCAACAACTATACATTTTTTCTCCCGGATTTGCAAAAAGAAAAACGGTATCGGTCAAAAATCCGACACCGCTGCGTTCATTTCCTTTGATCCTGACCGTTCTGGCGAAAAATCTCCAATAAAGGGCTCGAAATTGTAAAACACTCCTGCGCCTGAGCACAATCGGCTTGTAGTTGTTTTGCCAGCGCATCGGCGTTGGCAAAGCGCTCCATCGGCCGCAACCGGCGAAAAAGCGCCAATAACAGCTTATGACCGTAGAGGCCGCCGGAGAATTCCAGCACATGGACCTCCAGACGCAAGTCCAGTCCGTCACCAAACGTCGGGTTACGCCCCACAGATACAGCCGCAGCGTACCACTGTCCGTCAGCCCAAGCGGAACCGGCGTAGACGCCCTCAGCGGGGATCAGCTTGTACTCACCCGGATTAAGATTGGCCGTCGGAAAGCCGAACGTTCGCCCGCGCTGCTGACCGTGGACAACCCGCGAACGGATAAAAAACGGATAGCCAAGCAGGCAAGAAGCCTGTTCGAGATCTCCTTTTTCGATGCACGACCTCACGCGTGTGCTGCTGACAGGGCTTCCGCCTTCTTCAAGCTGCGGGACGAGCTCGACTTTCAGCCCAAACTTCGCGCCGTATCTGCGAAGAAAAGCCCCGTCCCCCGTCCTGCCACGGCCAAAACGAAAATCGCTGCCGACGACGATCCCATCAAGCGGAACGCGCTTCCGCAATTCGTCGAGAAAAATTTGCGGCTCGGTGTCTGCGAATACGCGCGTAAAAGGGATCTCGATCGGCTCGGGCACCCCGAGACAGCTGCGCAGAAAACTTTTTTCCTCCTGAGAAAAGAGCCTCGCTTTCAGTCCGCCGAGGACAAAGCGCGGATGGGGCTCGAACGTGACCAGAGTCCAGTCCGTGTTCAACTCGCGGGAAAGCGAACGAGCGCGGTCAAACAATGCAAAATGACCGCGATGATAACCGTCAAATGCGCCGATGCAGACGATCATGGCAGCACCGCCGCCCTCGGCAGGTTCACGCGCGGACAGACGACCGCGCGGCCGTTTTCGCACTTGATGTATCCCAGACAGAAAAGGTCCCGGCCCAGCACGACCACTCCGTCGTTTATGGGGACGACACCTCCGCCAAGACGGTTCATGAAACTGAGATACACGTTCAGCCCGTTTGAAAGCCGCTTTTCGCAGAACGAATTGGCCTCGTAGCTGTAATACTGCGTCGCCAGCGTCTCAACAGGGGCAAGCGTCCTGACAAGCTCATCTGCGGTCGGACGCTGCTGCGGGTTGTACGGCAACGCATTTTCGCATGTGTAGCAGCCGACGTTCAGTCTGCGCAGGCCGGAAAGATGCGCTCCCGTACCGATCATCCGTCCAAGGTCGCGCGCAAGACTGCGCACATAGGTGCCGCGGTGGCAGCGAACAAGCAGCCGGGCCTCTCCAATTTCAGTCCGTCCCAGATACGTAATAGACGTGATGTTGACGGGGCGCGGTCGGATCGCAGGGTCGGAACCTGCACGGGCCAGTTTATGCGCACGCGTTCCCTCGACTTTCACGGCGGAAACGCGTGGCGGCGTCTGGAGACGGACGCCGCAAAACGCAGGCAGGCAACTTTTCAGCGCGGCTTCGTCGTAATCAGCCGTTTCTGGCTCCGAGAGCGGCTCACCGGATGCGTCGTCGGTCGATGTTTCCCAACCGAAAGCGACCCGCGCTTCGTAGGTTTTCGGCAGGTTCATGACCGCTTCGGAAAGACGCGTCGCATAACCGGCCAGCACGATCAGCGTGCCCGAAGCAGTGGTGTCGAGTGTACCGGCGTGTCCCGTCTTCTGTTTCCTGCCTCCCAGAGCCGCCCCGACGCCGTTGACGCAGGCGCGGCTGGGAGCACCGTATATTTTGTCAAGAACGATCAGCCCGTTATACACGACACAGCACCTCGCGGAGTTCTTTCAGCCCTTCCTCCAACGGCCTTTCGATCGTGCATCCTGCTGCGTAGCGATGACCACCGCCGTTCCACTTTGAGGCCAGATCGTTGGCGGCAAGCCCCCCACGGGACCGGAAACTGCAACGCAGACCCCTTGGGGTCTCCGAGACAAGGACCGTCATATCCGCACCAGCGATATGGGTCAGCATATTGACGAGCCCTTCGGTATCCGCTTCCGCCGCCCCCGTTTCGAGAAAATCTCCGCAACTCACCCACGAAAGGACTCCCTTTCCGCCGTGACGTTCAACACGGCTCAGACAACGTCCCCACAGCCGCATTTTCTGCATCGTGTCGTTATAATCGAGCAGTTCGTCGATCTCGCTGGGGACCGCACCGGCCCGGACAAGCTCGGCGGCGGCGCGTAGTGTATTTTCCGTGGTGTTGGAGTAGCGGAACCAGCCGCAGTCGGTCACGATCGCGACATAAAGAGCCTTAGCGATTTCCGGTGTAACTGGGCAGCCCAGTTCGTAAATCAGCTGGAGCAAGAGCTCGCCGGTAGCGGCCGCCTCTGGGACGACCCAGTTGGTGCACGTCGCAAAACCTTCGTTGTCGCGGTGATGATCGACACAGAGCGCCACGTCAGCCGACGGGATGCCGCGGTCGCGCGTGCTCACATCAACGGCGATGACGCAGCGGCCGTCGTCCGTGATGTCTTCGCTGACACGGTATTCTTCAGCAAACGGCAAAAATCGGTACAGCGGCGGCAACGGATCAGCACCGCCCCAAACTGCATCTTTTCCTAGCAATGCGGCGGCACACATCAACGCACTACCGCAGCCAAGCGTGTCGCCGTCAGGTCTGACATGACAGATGATGCGCCACTTCGGCGCAGCTTTCAAAGCAAAGGCGATTGACTGAACTTCACTCGCGGCCATCCGCGCTCTCCTCTGCCTCTTCGCCGTCGGCATGCGCGGAATCGTCAGGCAGCGTCTCGGCGATTTTGTCGAGGACCCTGTCCATCTCGCGCGCCAGTTCCTCACTGTCATCAAAACGGAACGTCAGCTCCGGCACGGTACGGTATGAAAGACGTCGTCCCAGCGTAGCGCGAACGAAACCGGCCGCATTTTCGAGCAGCTTGGCAATCTCACCGCGTCCGTTTTCCCGCAACGTTGTGTAGTATACCTTCGCGTATTTCAGGTCTTTCGAGCAATCGACCGACGTGACGATGACCTCGGCCAGCTTTGCATCGCGCACGTCCTGTGCGAGGATCGTAGAGATCTCCCGCTGGAGCTGACTGTTGATCCTGCCCATTCTGAATCGGGGCATCTGTTTTCCTCCTTGCGTGTGCAAAACATCTCGCGCCGGCGCTGAACGAGTTCATTCAGACCGCCGGCGCGATTGTTTTTAAGATATTCTATTAGATACAACTACAGCGAGCGTTTTTCCTCGACGAGTTCATACACTTCGACAACGTCGCCCTCGTGGAAATCCTGATAATTGACGAACGTCATACCGCACTCGAAGCCCTCACGGACCTCGCTGGCCTCGTCCTTCTCGCGGTGCAATGAGGCGACCGAGCCGTCCCAAATGATAACACCGTCGCGGATCAGGCGTACCTTGCTGTTGCGCTTGACGCTGCCCTTCATGACGCGGCATCCGGCAATCTTGCCGACTTTAGGAGCCTTGAAGATCTTACGGATCTCGACCTCGCCCAGTTTGTTTTCACGGATCTCAGGCTTGAGGAGACCTTCCATAGCGGCTTTGACGTCGTCGATGATCTCATAGATGATGCTGTACAGACGGATCTGGACTTTTTCCTTCTCGGCCAGCTTCTGAGCGCTGTTCTCGGGCCTCACGTTGAAGCCTACGACGATCGCGTTTGAAGCCGTGGCAAGCATGATATCCGACTCGGAGATGCGGCCGACAGCGGCGTGAACAATGTTGACGCCGACTTCCCCGGTAGCCAGCTTTTCCAGAGAACCGACAATGGCTTCGATCGTGCCTTGAACGTCGCATTTGATGACGAGGTTGAGCACTGGCTTTTCGCCTTCCTGCACCTGGCTGTACAGATCTTCGAGAGTCATGCGCTTGACGGTGGCGTTGTTCTGGCTCTCGCGGCGTTCAGCCTCGAGCGCGGAGAAATAATCACGGGCTTCCTTTTCGGAATCGATCTCGCGGAAATGCTCGCCAGGCTGAGGGACGCCCGTCAGGCCTAAAAGTTCGACAGCCGTGCTCGGACCGGCTTCCTTCACCTGTTTTCCGGTGTCGTTGAGCATGGCGCGAACCTTGCCCCAGCAGCTGTCAAAGAGGATCAGATCGCCAGTGCGCAACGTGCCCTGCTGCACGATGACAGAGGCCATCGGGCCGCGGCCTTTGTCGAGACGCGCTTCGATGACGACACCCTCGGGCGACACGGTGGGATCCGCTTTCAACTCGGCCATTTCGGCAACGAGCGAGATCATTTCCAGCAGCGTGTCGATATTCTTGCCGGTCTTGGCGGAAATCTCCACCATCACGGTGTCACCGCCCCACGCTTCAGCAACAAGGCCGTAACCGCTGAGTTCCTGCATGACCTGCTGGGGATTGGCGGCAGGCTTGTCACACTTGTTGATGGCGACGATGATCGGCACTTCGGCAGCTTTAGCGTGATTGATGGCCTCGATGGTCTGAGGCATAACGCCGTCGTCAGCAGCGACGACGAGCACCGCAATGTCTGTACACTGTGCGCCGCGGGCGCGCATCGAGGTGAACGCTTCATGGCCGGGCGTGTCGAGGAAGACGATGTCCTTGCCGTTGTAGCTGATATGCGAGGCACCGATGTGCTGGGTGATGCCACCGGCCTCACGCGCTGTGACGTTTGTCTTGCGGATAGCGTCGAGCAGCGACGTCTTGCCGTGATCGACGTGTCCCATAACGGTGACGATCGGCGAGCGGGGCTGGAGGTGAGTTCCGCGCAGCGGTGATTTGCCCGTCTGTTTGCCCTTTTCTTCCTGAACAGGTTTTGCTGCCACTTCGTCCCAATCGATATCAGCGTTGCAGGCATCAGCAAGGATGAGCAGCACATCGTCGTCAAGAGGAGCGTTAGCAGGGACCATCATACCGGCCCCCATCAGGTGCTTCACAGCCTGAGCAGGGGAAATGCCAAGAGCGTCGGCAAGGTCTTTTACGGTCCTGCCATGGGCGATCTTCACACTCTTTTTCTCTGTTTTTTTCTGAGGCGCAGGCTCAGGCTTGGGAGTGACGGACTCTTTGCCAACAGCAGGAGCTGGCGTCTTCACGTCTTTCACGGAAGGACGTTCTTCCTTCTTGGGTTCAGTTTTAGGCTGAGGTTTGGGCTCCGTTTTGGGTTCTGCCTCAGGCTCAGGCTTGGGTTCAGGTTTCGGCTCGGCTTTCGGTTCAGTCTTTGGTTCAGCCTCAGAAGCAGTTTTTTTGTTCTTTTCCAACGCGTTTTCGATAACCTGGATCTCATCGTCGTTGATCGTGCTCATGTGTGATTTGACAGAGATCTTCAGCTCAGCCATCAGCGCCAGCAGATCCTTATTGTTGATCTCCAGCAGCTTCGCGAGTTCATAAACTCTCATTTTACTCAACGGCATTTCCTCCTTCTTCGGGAAGCAGTTCTTCCAGTTTTTTCGCAAAGCCGCTTTTCGCCGGAAGCGCCGCGATCTGGGCCTGTCGCAGTCCAAGAAGGCGTCCGAGTTCCAGTCGGCTTACCTCTGTCATGATGCGCGGCGCCGTCCCTTTCAGGACCAGCGAACGCATCAGCGTTTCTGAATAATCACAGCTCAGCACGACAAGCAGCGTCTGGCCAGCCGTGATCGCATCAAGGACGCGATCCTGACCGATCAAAAGCTCGCCAGCGCGATGCGCCAGGCTTAACGTCGAACAGACTTCGTCGTTCAGCGCGTTTTCAGCCAGCGCAACAGATTCCTCATCTACATGAGCCAGTTCTTTAAGGCGCGTTCTGACCGCCTCCGGTATTTCGCATTTCAGAGATTTTTCCAGCAGGCGTTTTTTCAGACAAAGCGCCACGCACTGCGGCTCAGGGCAGACGTACGCGCCCCGCCCGGACAGACGTCCGGCTTCGTCGAGAGTTGCCTCACCTTCAGGCGTGCGCACGACGCGAAGCATTTCCCGCGGCGGACGCTCACGCTTGCAGGCGACGCAGGAACGGGGATTTCGCGATCGCCTCAAACCTCTGCCTCCGCTTTCGCCATGTCCGAAGCACTTTCAGCGTTTTCAACCGCATTGATGTCGATCTTCCAGCCGGTCAGTCTCGCAGCAAGACGCACGTTCTGCCCCGCCTTACCGATCGCCAGCGAGAGCTGGTCGGCCGGTGCGTAGACTTTCGCCGTCTTCTCCTGGCCGGGGACCTCTTCCACGCTGATGACCTTGGCAGGCGAAAGGGCGTTTTTGATGTATTCAAGAGGATCGGAACTCCAGATGATGATGTCGATCTTCTCACCGTTGAGTTCGCTGCTGATGTTCCTGATGCGCGTGCCGCTGCTGCCGACGCAAGCGCCAACCGGATCGACGTTGGGATCCTCCGTGGAAACGGCAACTTTTGCACGCGAACCGGCCTCGCGGGCAGTATTCTCGATTTTAACGGTTCCGTCGTGGATCTCAGGGATCTCCACTTCCAGCAACTTGCGCAGAAGACTGGGGTGCGTACGGGACACGAAGATCTTCTCGCCG
>JAEEUD010000071.1 GCA_016286835.1 Pyramidobacter sp.
TATCGGTCCTCAGGCCGGTGAGAGCGATGTTCTTCTTCACGTTCAGGCCGAGCGACTCCAGTTTTTCGGCCAGCTTCGCGCTCGTGCGCGTCTCGTGAAAGCCCAGTTCGGCGTTCGCGCCGACGTCGTCGGTATACTCGCGCACCCACGCGCCGCACGCATCGACGGCCTCGAAGACTTTCTGCTTCAAAAGTTCTTTTTTATCCAACGGAAAAACCTCCTGACGGTCTAAATTTCTTGCCGCTATCATACCACTTTTTTTGCAAAAGGCGTCCGCCTCAGCGGAACTTGACGATCGTCACGCCCCAGCCGCCTTCGCCGTGCTCGCCCAGACGGAAGTCAGCGACGTAGGGCAGTTTCTTGCACAGCTGATGGACGAGCTTGCGCAAAATGCCTTCGCCGTGGCCGTGGATGACGCTGACTTCGCTGTACCCGGCGCGCATGGACTGATCGAGATAGCGCTCGACGAGCGGGAGAGCCTCGTCGGCGAGCATCCCGCGGATCATGATGGAGCTGGGGACGTTCTCGGGACGGCGCACGATGGCGATCTCCTCGGAGCTCTTCAGCTGCTTCGCGGGAGCGGTGAGGACCAGATTTTTCAGCGGTACGGTCAGCCGCATCGCGCCGGCCTGCACCTCGGCGTTCTTGCCGTCGATGGAGACGATCTCGCCCTTCACGGCGCTGTCGCGCATTTTCACGGACGAGCCGACGGCCAGCTGCGGCTCGACGGGCGCCTGCTTTCGCGCTTCGATCTTCGTCTGCTGCGCGGTCAGCTTGTCGCGCGTGCGGTCGATCTTCTCCTTCTGCTTCGCCATCTCGCGGTGGCCGGCCGACTTCGCCGCGCCCTCCAGCGATTTCAGCAGCGAACGGGCGCGCGCTTCGGCTTCGTCAAGGACCTGCCGTGACTGGCGCTCAGCCTTGAGCAGCATCTCGTCGCGTTTCTGCTCGGACACCGACTGTTTCTCGTCGAGTTTGCGCCGCTGTTCGGCCAGCCGCTGTTTCTCCGCGGCCAGCTCGCGCGAAAGTTTTTCGACGGCGACGCGCTTTTCCTGGAGCTGGCCGATCAGCCGTTCGACGTTGAGTTCGTCGGAGTTGAGCGTCTTTTCCGCTTCGTCGAGGATCCGCGCGGGCATCCCGTAGCGTTTGGCGATGGCCAGTGCGTTGCTCTGCCCGGGGATGCCGACGAGCAGATGATACGTGGGGCTCAGCGTCTTCATGTCGAAATCGACGCAGGCGGCCTCCACGCGCGGGGTCGTCGTGGCGAAGCGCTTGATCGGATTGTGGTGCGTCGTCGCCAGCACCATCGTGCCGCGCCGCAGGAACTCCTGCAAAACGGCGATGCCGAGCGCCGCGCCTTCCTGCGGATCGGTGCCCGCGCCCAGTTCGTCCAGCAGCACCAGCGAACGCGAGTCCGCCTCGTTCAGCATCGCCACGATGCGTTTGAGGTGCGAACTGAACGTGGAAAGGCTCTGTTCGATGCTCTGCTCGTCGCCGATGTCGGCGTGGATGGACGAGAGCCAGCCGACGCTCGAACCGTCGGCCGCGGGCACAGGCAGGCCGCACCAGGCAAGGAACAGGGCGACGGCGCTCGTTTTCAGCGCCACGGTCTTGCCGCCCGTGTTCGGCCCCGTGACGACCAGGGCACGAAAGTCGCGGCCGCAGTACACGTCGATGGGGACGGCACTTTCGCCGATGAGCGGATGCCGCACGCCGTAAAAGCAGAACTCGGATTTCTGCACCAGCTCCGGCAGGCGCCATTTGTCGCGCGTCATCAGCACGTCCATGCAGAAGAACACGTCGAGCCGCGCCAGCGCATTTTCCGCCTCGGAGATCGCGCTGGCACGGGCCAGAACGGAGCGCGTCAGCTCGCCGTAGATGCGGCGCTCTTCCTGACGCTGCTGCTCCAGCAGCGCGGCGATACGGTTGTTGCCGGCGACGAGCGCGTGCGGCTCCATGTAGACCGAATTGCCAGACGCCGACTTGTCGGTGACGATGCCGGGGAAGCGGTTGACGCAGCTCTGCTTGACGAGCACCGCATAGCGTCCGCCGCGCAGCGACAGAACACGCTCCTGGAGCATCGAGCTGTGCGGGCCGCTGAGGAAACCGTTGCCGATCCGGCGCGCGTCGGCGCGCCGGGCCGTCAGCTCCTCGCGGAGCTCGCGCAGCAGGGCCGAAGCGCCGTCGGCGAGCGTTCCGTCGCTGTTGAGCACGGAAAGGGCTTTCAGCTCGTCGGAGAACTCGCGAATGGTCGTGTAGAACCAGCCCAGCGGCGGGAATTTCTCGCGGGCCCTGGCGGCGCGCTCGCGCACTTCCGTGGCGAGCGCCAGCAGCGTCTTCACCTTCAGCAGTTCCTCGCCCAGCATCAGCCCCGTGTGGCGCGCCTCTTCCAGCACGTCAGCCACGGGCACGACGGCGTCCTTCCAGGGGAAGTCGCCGCCGCTTTCGACAAATCCCAAATAAGCCGCCAGCATGTTCTGGCGGCTTATCAGGCTATCCATATCGACGGCAGGCTCGATCGACGCGAGCGCGTTTTTGCCCAGGTCGCTCCGCGCGTTTTTGGCCATCAGGCGCAGCACGTCGTCGATCTCAAGCGAATTTCTTGCTTCTTTACTGATGATCATCGGTTCGCCGGCACTCAGACTTTCTTGGGAAAGACTTCGTCGATGTACTGTTCGACGTGCGGCAGCAGGCCGTTGACGATGGTCGCGACGCGGCTTTCCCCGAGCAGATCGACGGGCAGGAAGCGCTGCGCGCGCGTCAGCACGATGACGATGAGCGCGACGACGGCAACTCCCTTGGCCGCTCCGGCAAGAAATCCGCAGAAGCGGTCAAGCGCGCCCAGCGAAGCGGCCGAAAGGACGGCCGAAAACAGCTTGCCGATCAGCGAGCAGACGACGCACACGCCGAAGAAGATCAGCGCGATGCCGATGATGCGGGCCAGCGACGGATTGAGGAACGTGAACCAGCCGAGCAGCAATTTTTCGGCCGCGCCGGCGTGCTGAAAGCCGAAATAGAGTCCGGAGACGATGCCAACGAGCGAAAAGAGCTCGTTGAAAAAGCCGCGGAAAATGCCTTTCACGGCGAAATAGGCGACAATGAGGAGCATCACCAGATCAAAAATATCGACAAGGCTCATCGCCCGTCACCTTCCTTATTTGCCGGACTTCGCCGGAAATTGGTGTTTTTTGAGCAGCAGGCCGAGTTTTTCCTCAGCCTGCTGCAGTTTGTACGCCATCATCATCCAGCCGAGGACGAGGCGTTTTTCGTGATCGCTTCTGGGGTCGAGGCGTCTGTACAGGCTTTGGCAGATCGCCTCGACCTGACTGAAATGCTCGCGGTCAAGCGAGGTCTCGACAACGTAGCTTTTGGAGCCCAGCGTCAGTCGCGCTTCACGGGGCCTCTCGCCCATCAGCCCAGCCGCCTTTCAAAGCCGGAAGCGGGCAGAAGCGAACGCACCTTGGCAAAGAACTCGTCGATCTTGCCTTCAAGAGCTTCATTTTCCTTTTGCAGGCTCGTCTTTTCGCGTTCCAGCGCTTCGATGACGCGATCCTTCTCTTTCAGCGCGCGGATCCTGTCAAGCTCCTTCTCTTCGAGCAGTTTTTTCGCCTTCATCAGCTCTTCTTCCAGGCGCACCTGCACCGACGAAGCCTCGCTGAGACGGTTGGCGACCATTTCAAGCATCTGATCAAGTTCGGACAGATCTCTCATCTCGTCACCTCCGTGCGCCTAGCGCAGCGTGTAGCCCTTCTTTTCAAGGCCCAGACGCACTTCGCCGTGTTCGCTTTCGACCTCGGCGTCCTTCAGCGTGCGGCCCGCCTCGCGGTAGACGACCGAGAAGGCCATGCTGCGGAAGCCCTCGGGCACTCCCTTGCCCTCGTAGATGTCGAACAGCTTCACCGTATCCAGCAGATCGCCGCCGCAGGCGCGGATATCGGCGATCACGGCATCGGCAGGCACGTCCTTGGCGACGAGCATGGAGATGTCGCGGAAGACCGGCGGATAGGCGTTCGTCTTGGCGAATTTGGGCAGCGGGCGGTCGGCCAGCGCCGTCATGTCGAGCTCAAACGCGTAGACAGGCGTGTCAAGGTCGAGCTGGGCGGCGATGTCCGCCTTCAGGCGCATCAGGTAGCCGACGACGACGCCGTCCTTGAGGATCTCGGCCGTCTGGCCGGCATGTCCGTCGGGACGCTGCGCCTGACGGAACGTCAGACGGGCGCCGCAGCTCTGGGCGATCGCTTCCACGTCGCCCTTGACGCTCATGAAGTTCTCGGCCAGCGCCGGATAGAGGACGCGCTTTTCCTTGCCGGCGAACGAGACGCCGCAGACGCGATCGACTTCCTTCACGCCGCCGTCGCAGGGCAGGAACACGTGTCCGCACTCGAAGACGCGGATGGGATCGCGCCAGCCGCCGTGGACAGCTTTGCTGATGCCGTGAAGCAGCGCGGGCAGGATCGTCGGGCGCATCACGGACATATCGACGCTGATCGGGTTGGCAACGGCCAGGCATTTGTCGGCGTCGGGATAGCGGATGAGCTTAAGGCTGTCGGGGCTGACGAAGCTGAGCGTGACGGCCTCGGTGTAGCCGCGCGCGATCGCCACCGAGCGCACAAGGCGCTGGAGCGAAAGGACCGGCCCCAGCGTGCCCGAACGGTGCAGCTCGGGGATCGTCGGCTCGATCTCGTCATAGCCGCGGATGCGGCCGACCTCTTCGATCAGGTCCTCTTCGATGGAGATGTCGGTGCGGCGCGTCGGCACTTCAAACTCGGCCTTCTCCGTGTCGCCGGAGACTTTTTCGATGCCGAGACGGCCGAGGTACTCCGCCGCTTTGTCCATCTCGGCCCAGCCGATGATGGTGTGCAGCTTTTTCATCGTCAGCGGCACGCGCGCGGGCTTGATCTCGCCGTTCTTCGCGTAGAGCGTCTTGCGGAAAGCGCGCACGCCGCCCCACTGCTCCATCAGGTGCAGGCAGTAATAGGCCGCCTTCTCCGTGAGCAGAGGATCGACGCCGCGGGCGTAGCGGAACGACGCTTCGCTGGGGATGCCCAGACGGCGCGAGGTCTTGCTGATATACGGCGACGTGAAGTTGGCGCTCTCCAGCAGGACGTGCTTGGTATCGTTCGTGATCTCGGAATTCTGTCCGCCCATCACGCCGGCCAGGGCCACGCCCGTGCCGCCGCTGGTGATGACCATGTCGCTCTCGAGCAGCTTGTGCGTCTTGCCGTCGAGCGTGACGATCTCCTCGTCCGCTCTGGCCTGACGCACGCCGATGTTGGCCGCCGGCAGGCTCTTGGCGTCAAAGGCGTGGAGCGGCTGGCCGAGGGCGAGCATCGTGTAGTTCGTGGCGTCGACGATGTTGTTGATCGGGCGCATTCCCGCCATGCAGAGGCGCACGCCGGCCTGAAGCGGCGCCCGAGCGATCTTCACGCTGTCGGCGAGGCCGAGGCGGTAAGCGCGGCAGCCTTCGCTCTCCAGCGTGATGCCCTCAAACGGCAGCGTCCACTCGCCGTCATAGGCAGGCAGGGGGATCTCGGGGATGTGCAGTCTGCACTCGGGGAACAGCGCGTGGATCTCGATGGCCGCGCCGAGCACGCTGAGCATGTCGCCGCGGTTGGGCGTGACCGACATGTCGAACACGGTGTCGTCAAGGCCCAGCCACTTGCCCGCGTCGGCGCCCAGAGGCGCATCCTGCGGCAGCATGAGGATGCCGTACTCGTCGGTCAGGTCGGGAACGCCGAGCTCCTTGGCCGAGGCCATCATGCCGGCGCTGACGAATCCCTCACCGAAGTCGCGCACGCCGAGCTCCATGCCTTCGATCGTGCACGCGCCGGGAGCGAACCAGGGGATCACGTCGCCCAGCTTGACGTTGGGCGCGGTGGTGAGGCAGATGTGGTACTCGTCGCCGCCCAGGTGCAGCTTGGCCACTTTGAGGCCGTCCTTGGTGGGATGCTGCGACAGCTCGACGATCTTGGCGATGCGCACGCCCTTGACGTTGGCGCAGGGGCGGATGATCTCCTCGATCTCGTTGCCCGTGACGGTCAGCTTTTCGGCGATCGTCTCAAGCGAAACGGGCAGGTCGATAAATTCTTTCAGCCAGTTGATCGAAAGCAGCATTAGTCATGCCTCCCCGAAAGCAGATAGGAAACGTCGCCGTCGAACAGCGCGCGAAGGTCGGTGAGCCCGTACTTGAGCATGGCGATGCGGTCAAGCCCCATGCCCCAGGCGAACCCCGTGTACTTTTCCGGATCGATGCCGCCGTAGCGCAGCACGTTGGGATGGACGATGCCCATGCCGCCGATCTCCAGCCAGCCGGTGCCCTTGCAGATCTGGCAGTGCGGATCGGAGCCGGAGCACTTGAAGCACTCGATATCGACTTCCAGCGACGGCTCGGTGAACGGGAAGTAGCTGGCGCGGTAGCGGGCCTTCAGCTTCTTGCCGAAGATGCCCTCCATCATCGCCTCAAGGCAGCCCTTGAGGTCGCCGACGGAGATGTTTTTATCGACGACCAGCCCCTCGACCTGATGGAACATCGGCGAGTGCGTGGGGTCGTTGTCGCGGCGGTAGACACGGCCGGGGCAGGCGATGCGCAGCGGCGCGCCCATATCGAGCATCGAGTGGATCTGCATGCCCGACGTGTGCGTGCGCAGCAGACGGCCGTCGCCGAAGTAGAACGTGTCCTGCATGTCGCGGGCGGGATGGTGCGGCGGGATGTTGAGCGCCTCGAAGTTGTAGAAGTCGGTCTCGACCTCGGGCCCCTGAACGGTCACGAAGCCCAGGCCCTCGAGCACTTCGAGCACATCCATCATCACCTGCATGACCGGATGGAAGCCGCCCAGAGGACGGCCGCTGGCGGGCTGCGTCACATCGACGCGGTCGCGCATTTCCGCCTCGGTCAAAAGTTTGCGCTCACACGCTTCAATCGCGGTATCGAGCATGGACGTCAGCTCGACTTTGGCGGCGTTGATGATCTTTCCCGCTTCGGGACGTTCAGCCGCCGAGAGCTTGCCCAGCATCCTCTGCAGGCCCGTCATCGCGCCCTTTTTGCCGAACACGGCGACGCGGCACTCGTTCAGCAGCTCAAGGGTCGTGCCTGTTTTGACTGCCTCGACGACCAGGCCGCGGATCTTCTCGATCTCAAGAGCAATTTCACTGCTCATCGGATTACTCCTCCATTCGTTTTCAAAACGCAGGGCACAAACAAAACAGAAGGGCCCCCGTCATCCTGTGACAGGAGCCCATCGATATGTTCGCCTGACAGGTTGAGAATCAGTTCAACCTACTTGGAAGCCGCGGACTTCGCCTGCTCGGCGATGGCGCGGAACGCGGCCATGTCGTTGACGGCCAGGTCGGCAAGCATCTTGCGGTTGATCTCGATGCCGGCCTTCTTCAGACCGTTCATGAAGAAGCTGTAGGACATGCCCTCCATGCGCGCCGCAGCGTTGATACGGGAGATCCACAGACGGCGGAAATCTCTCTTCTTGCGGCGGCGATCCTTGAACATGCTGGTCAGAGCATGGAGATAGGCCTCGCGGGCGCGGCGGTAGTTGTTCTTCTTACGTCCGAAGAAGCCCTTGGTGATGGAAAAAAGCTTCTTGTACTTTCTGTCGCTGGAAGTTGCAGCTTTAACTCTCATAACTGTTCACCTCTGAATAATTCAAACTTACTTGTAGGGCATCATCAGGCGCAGCATTTCTTCCTGACCGTTGGCAAGAAGACCGGCCTGACGCAGGCGGCGATGACGCTTGGCGTTCTTGGTGCTGAGAAGGTGACGGCGGCCGTTCTTCTGATACTTCACCTTGCCGCTGCCCGTGTACGTGAAGCGCTTTTTCGCGCCCGAATGAGTCTTTGCTTTCCAGACCATAACTGATAACCTCCGATAAAATTGAGTTTCTATGCTTTGTCGCTCTTCGCGGAACTCCCGCTCAGCGGAACAAACAACGCTCTCATGTAGCGGCCTTCCATGCGCGGCTCTTCGTCCATCTTTCCCGCCGCCGCACAGTCGATCGCCACGCGGTCGATGACCTCACGGCCCTTATCCAGAAACGCCATCTCTCTGCCGCGGAAGAAGA
>JAEEUD010000072.1 GCA_016286835.1 Pyramidobacter sp.
TCGGGCCCTCGGGATAGGCGGCGAACGCCGCGCCGGAAGCCGCGAGCAGAGCGGCGGCCATCAGTGCAAACACGAACTTTTTCATATCTGACACCTCTCAAAGAGTTTTTGTGGTGCGATGATCGAATTTGATTTTTCTATAAATGAAAATTACAAATTCACATCATGAAAAAATTCATGTGGTTTTTCGCTCATTTGTCAATCAAAGAATCGCGGCAAGTGCTTGATTATACAGTATACATTTTGCAGCTCGTTCGCTCCGAAGCAGAAGTCCCAAAAACGGGAAACCGGATCAAACGCGAAGACACGAAGACGCAAAGAAAGATCACGGGAACCGGCGGCAGGACCATTCCATGCGACCGCCCGCAAGCGGAAAATAAATGCTTCGATTAAGTTCACAAAAATAATCGTGCAACCGATTGCACGATCGTTGATTTGCGGGTACAATCCGCGGGAAGACACAATGCGCTTTCTGTTTTTCGAAACGTGCCGCATCATGAAGGAGGAGTTTCCGATGGCCTGGAACCGCTGGAACCTGCTTGACCTCAACGACTGGGAGCCGGACGACTTTCACGGGTTCGTTGATTACGCCCTGTCGCTTGCCCCCCGTCTGGAGAGCCTGCCCAAAAAACCGCTGGATTCCCTGCGCGGGATGACAGTGGCGAACATGTTCATTGAGAATTCGACGCGCACGCGCAACTCGTTCGCCGCCGCCGAGCAGATGACCGGAGCCGCCTATATCGACTGGAGCGCCTCAGGATCGAGCATGGCCAAGGGCGAGACGCTGCGCGACACGGTGTGGACGCTCTGCGAGATGGGCGTGAACGGGCTGGTCGTGCGCCATTCGCTCACCGGGATGCCGTACTACATCCAGAAGCTCGTGCCGCACATCCCCGTGTTCAACGCCGGCGACGGCGCGCGGTCCCACCCCACGCAGGGACTGCTCGACATCGTCGCGGCGACGCGCCGGCTGGGCGACCTGAAGGGCGCGACGGTAGCGATCATCGGCGACGTAAAGTACAGCCGCGTGGCCCGCAGCGACGTGCTCGCCTTCGGCGGCATGGGCGCGCGCGTGACCGTGAGCGGGCCGCGCACGCTTCTGCCGGCGAATCCCGAGGCGTTCGGCGCGAAGTACGTGCCCGATCCCCGCAAAGCCGTGGCCGAGGCCGACATCGTCATGCTCCTGCGCGTGCAGCTGGAGCGTCAAGAGGCGGGACTGTTCCCGTCGGTGAAGGAATATCACGCTCTGTACGGCGCAAACGAGGAACTGCTGGCGCACGCAAAACCCGGCGCTGTCGTGATGCACCCGGCGCCGATCAACCGCGGCGTGGAGATCTCTTCCGCTCTGGCCGACGGCGAGCGCAGCCTATTGCGTGAGCAAGTGCACTGCGGCGTACTGGCGCGGATGGCGGTGCTGGATATCTGTCTGGGAGGCGGAAAACGATGAGCGCGGTCAAACTGAAAATAAATGAATACAACGGCGCAGCCGTGCAGGAAGCGTACTGTGTCCCGGCGGCGGTCGACCTGTTCTGCGCCCGGGGCGCGAAAAACGAATCGCAGCTCGCGATGGATGCGTTTGAAGGCGGCTGGGGCACGGTCGTTCTCTCACCTGAAAAGAGCGCCGCGTCCGACGTGCGCGCGCTGAAAGCAGAGCGTCTGCTCTGCGAGGAGGTCCCCGGCGCGGAAGTGCTGCCGCTGCCGTCGGCTCTGCGCGAAAACGGCGGCATGGCCGACATCGGCCTGATGTGCGCGGCCGGCGAGCGGCTGTTCTGCCTGCCCGACGGCTTCATGGACCTGCGGCGGCTGCGCGCACTGTTCTGCTACGTTTCGGCGTTCCCCGTGCGCATCGCCGTGCGCCCGTGTCTGAACGAACTGTGCGAGGGCGGCCAGATCAACGAGGGCGACACGGCCGACCGGCTGGGCATGAAGGGCCTGCCGGCGATCGCCGAAAGCCTTGCTGCGGAAATGCTGCTGACGCTGGCCGGCGAATACGGCGTGCCCCTGCACGTGCGCTGCGTCTCGTGCCGCGCCACGCTTGACGCGATCGAACGCGCCAGAGCGAACGGCCAGGACGTGACGTGCGACGTGGCGGTCGCCAATCTGCTGTACACGGACGAAGATCACGACGTCGCCGACCTTGACGGCGCCATGAAATTATTTCCCGCCGCGCGTACGCCGGAAGACCGTACGGCGCTGTGGAAGGCGCTCGACGAAGGAAAGATCGACGCAATCGTCAGCAATCATCGCGCCCGCAGCGCCGACGAGATGGAGCTGCCGTTCGAGCAGATCCCCTTCGGCTGTGAAAAACTCGCGACGGTGCTGTCCGAACTGCTGAACGGCTGGGAAGCGCAGGGACGGCCATGTTCTCTCGACCGGCTGCTCGACGCGGTCAGCGCCGGACCGAGACGGATCCTCGGCGGCGAGGATTGCGCCGCGGCCGACCTGCTTGACGACGCCGGCTCAACGGTGTTCGTCCGCACCGCAGAAGGCTGGACGGCCGAGTATGACGTGCTGAAAGAAGGCGAACGCGATGAATGAAAAAGCCTTCCTGATCCTCGCCAACGGCATGACGTTTGCGGGCACGCGCTTCGGCGCGCCGGGCGAAGTGACCGCCGAGATCTGCTTCACCACGGGCATGACCGGCTATCTGGAAACGCTCACCGACCCCAGCTACCACGGCCAGATCACCGTGCAGACGTTCCCGCTGATCGGCAACTACGGCGTCATCCCCGACGACTTCGAGAGCCCGCGTCCGCGCCTTTCGGCCTACGTCGTGCGCGAGCTGTGCGCCGAGCCGTCGAACTTCCGCAGCCGCGGCCGTCTTGACCGTTACCTGCGCGACAGCGGCGTCATCGGCCTCGAGGGGATCGACACGCGCCGGCTCACGCGCGTCATCCGCGATGCCGGCGCGATGAACGCGGCCATCCGCGACGAACTGCCCGCCGATCTTGAAGCCTTTGCCGCCGAACTGGCCGCGAAGGCGCTTTCAAGCGACGTGTACGCGGTGACGTGCGAAAAACCGTTCATCGTCAATCCCGACGGAAAGAAGCACGTCGTGCTCTGGGACTTCGGCTTCAAGGGCGGCATCGCCCGCGCGCTGGCCGAGCGCGGCTGCAAAGTCAGCGTCGTTCCCGCCGGCACGCCGGCGAAGAAGATCCTCGCCCTGCGCCCCGACGGCGTGCTGCTGTCGAACGGCCCCGGCGATCCCGCGACGTACACGGACATCATCGCCAACGTCAACGCCGTGGCCGAAAGCGGCCTGCCGCTGTTCGGCATCTGCCTCGGCCATCAGCTGCTGGCGATCGCCCGCGGCGCGAAGACGCTGAAACTGAAATACGGCCACCGCGGCGGCAATCAGCCCGTCCGCGAGACGGCGACCGGACGGCTGTTCATCACCAGCCAGAACCACGGCTACGCCGTCGATTCGTCCACGCTGCCGCAGAGCGCGCGCGAAAGCTGGGTCAACGTCAGCGACGGCACCTGCGAGGGCATCGACTACGAAGACGTGAACGCGTTTTCCGTGCAGTTCCACCCCGAGGCGTGCGCCGGCCCGCAGGACACCGCGTTCCTGTTCGGCCGCTTTGTGAAGGATATGGAGGAAAGCCGCCATGCCGCTCGATAAAGATCTCAAAAAAGTGATGATCATCGGCTCCGGCCCCATCGTCATCGGCCAGGCCGCCGAGTTCGACTACGCCGGCACGCAGGCGTGCAAGGCCCTGCGCGCGCTGGGCATCGAAGTGGTGCTCGTCAACTCCAACCCGGCCACGATCATGACCGACAGCGACATCGCCGACAAAGTCTACATCGAGCCGCTGACGGTGGAGATCCTCAAGCGCCTGATCGAGAAAGAGCGCCCCGACGGCCTGCTCTCGACGATCGGCGGCCAGAGCGGACTGACGCTCTCCATGCAGCTGGCCCGCGACGGCTGGCTCGACGCACACGGCGTGAGACTGCTGGGCGCGTCGCTGGAGACGATCGAGCGCGCCGAGGACCGTCAGCTGTTCAAGGAGATGCTCGAGAAGATCGGCGAGCCCGTGATCCCTTCCGCCATCGCCACCCGTCTGGACGAGGCGATGAACTTCGCCGCGCAGATCGGCTATCCCGTCATCGTGCGCCCCTCGTTCACGCTCGGCGGCACGGGCGGCGGCATCGCCAACGATCCCCGCGAGATGGAGCAGATCGCCCGCCGCGGTCTGGAAGTCTCGCCCGTGAATCAGATCCTCGTCGAGCGCAGCGTCGCCGGCTGGAAGGAGATCGAGTTCGAGGTGATGCGCGACCGCGACGGCAACTGCATCACCATCTGCTCGATGGAGAACCTCGACCCCGTGGGCGTGCACACCGGCGACTCGATCGTCGCCGCGCCTGCGCTGACGCTCGCCGACAAGGAATACCAGATGCTCCGCTCGGCCTCGCTGAAGATCGTGGACGAACTCGGCGTGCAGGGCGGCTGCAACGTGCAGTACGCGCTCAATCCCGACAGCTTCGAGTACGCCGTCATCGAGGTCAACCCGCGCGTGTCGCGCAGCTCGGCGCTGGCTTCCAAGGCCACCGGCTACCCGATCGCCAAGGTCTCGGCGCAGGTGGCCATGGGCCTGCGCCTTGACGAGATCCCCAACGCCGTGACGGGCGCGACGACGGCGTTCTTCGAGCCGGCGCTCGATTACGTCGTCGTGAAGATGCCGCGCTGGCCGTTCGACAAGTTCAGCACCGCCTCGCGCACGCTGGGGCCGCAGATGAAGGCCACCGGCGAGGTGATGGCGATCGCCCCGTCGTTCGAGGAAGCGCTGATGAAATCCGTGCGCGGCGCGGAGATCGGCATGGACTCGCTGCGCCTCCCCGCGCTGGCGGCACTGAGCGACGCCGAGGTGGAAACGCGCCTGCACGAGCCCACCGACCAGCGCCTCTTCGTCGTCTACGAGGCGCTGAGCCGCGGTATCACGCCCGAGCGCATCCACGAGATCACGAAGATCGACCTCTGGTTCCTCCACAAGATCGCCAACATCCTCGCCGTCGAGCGCGAGCTGAGCGGCGCCGGCGGAAATCTGCCGGACGGACTGTACCGCCGCGCCAAGGCGGCGGGCTTCACCGACAGGCGCATCGAAAAGCTCACCGGCGCGAAGGTGAGCGCGCATCTGCCGCCCGTCTACCGCATGGTGGACACCTGCGCGGCGGAATTCCTCGCGGAAACGCCGTATTTCTACGCCGCGGCCGATCCCGGCGCCGGCGGCGAGGACGAAGCGGCGGCGTTCATCGCCCATCACGCGGAAAAAACGCCGTCGAAAGGCACGATCGTCGTGCTCGGCAGCGGCCCCATCCGCATCGGCCAGGGCATCGAGTTCGACTACGCGGCCGTGCACTGCGTGTGGGCGCTCAAGCGCCTCGGCTACACCGTCGTGATGATCAACAACAATCCCGAGACCGTCAGCACCGACTTCGACACGGCCGACCGGCTTTATTTCGAGCCGCTCACGCCCGAGGATGTGATGGACATCGTCCGCCTCGAAAAGCCGCTCGGCGTCGTCGTCGCCTTCGGCGGCCAGACGGCCATCAAGCTGACGAAGACCCTCAGCGAAAACGGCGTCACCATCCTCGGCACCAGCGCCGACGCCATCGACGCGGCGGAAGACCGCGAACGCTTCGACGAGATCCTGAACCGCTGCGGCGCCGCCCGTCCCAGGGGACACGCCGTGCAGACGCGCGACGAGGCGCTGGAGGCCGCGCACGACATCGGCTATCCCGTGCTCGTGCGTCCGTCCTACGTGCTCGGCGGCCAGAACATGATCATCGCCTACGACGACCGCAGCGTCGAGAACTACATGGACCGCATCCTCGCGGTCGGCACCGACGGCCCCGTGCTGATCGACAAGTACCTCGAAGGCACCGAGGTGGAAGTCGACGCCGTCTGCGACGGCACGGACGTGCTCATCCCCGGCATCATGGAACACTTCGAGCGCGCCGGCGTCCATTCCGGCGACAGCATCGCCGCCTATCCGGCCTGGAACCTCACCGGCCGCGTCACCGAGCGCCTTGTCGAGTGCACCGCGATGATCGCGCGCGAACTGGGCGTGCACGGCCTCGTCAACATCCAGTACGTCATCTGGAACAACCAGGTCTACGTGATCGAGAGCAATCCCCGCGCCAGCCGCACCATCCCCTACATCAGCAAAGTCACCGGTCTGCCCCTCGTGGACATCGCCACGCAGGTGATGCTGCGCACGATCGATCCTTCCGCGCCGCGGCTGCGCGACCTGCCCTGCGGCACGGGCCTGTACCGGAACAGCCCCTATCACGCCGTGAAAGTCCCCGTCTTCTCGTTTGAAAAGCTCAGCGGCGCCGACGTGCAGCTGGGACCGGAGATGAAATCCACCGGCGAAGTGCTCGGCGTCGGCAAGAACCTCGAGGAAGCGCTCTACAAGGGCCTCGTCGCCGCGGGCTACGCCGTGCGCCACACCTCGCCGGGCGGCGTGCTGCTCAGCGTCCAGGACCGCGACAAGCCGGAGATCGTCGAGATCGCGCGCCGGCTCTCCTCGCTCGGCTGCAAGCTCTACGCCACCGGCGGCACGGCCGCGTACCTGAAAAGCCGCGGCATCCGCAGCGCCTCCGTCGGCAAGATCAGCAACGGCAGCCGCGACATCCCCTACCTGCTCGACCAGGAACGCGTGAGATACGTCATCTCCACGAGCGCCCCCGACAAGGGCGAGCGCGGCGACGCCAAAGTGCTGCGCGGCAAGGCCATCGAACGGCGCGCCGCCTGCCTGACCAGCCTCGACACGGCCACGGCGCTTGTCGACGCGATGGTCAGCGGCTACGACGAGAACAACGTCGAACTCGTCGACATGGCGCATCTGCCGCGCGAAAAGCGCCCCGTCAGATTCGTGAAGATGCACTGCGGCGGCAACGATTTCATCTGCATCGATTCGTTCATGCAGGCCCCGGGCGATCCGGCCAGCCTGGCCGTGGCCCTCTGCGGCCGGCGCCGGAGCGTGGGCGGCGACGGCATGATCCTGATCGAACGCTCCGACCGCGCCGACGCGCGCATGACGCTCTTCGACGCCGACGGCACGCGCGCCCCCCTCGGCGGCAACGCCCTGCGCGGCGTCGGCAAGTACCTGTACGAAAAGCTCGGCGTGCGCAAAACGGAGCTCTCCGTCGAGACCGACGACGGGCCCAAGCAGGTGCGGCTGTTCGTGCGCCACGGCCAGGTCTACGCCGCCGAAACGCTGCTGGGGACGCCCGACTTCACGCCCGAGAACGTGCCCGTGCTCGAGAGCGGCGGCATCCCCGTGATCCGCCAGTACCATTCGTGCGGCGACTGGGACGAGCAGATCACCTGCCTGCGCCTCGGCGATCCGCAGTGCGTCATCGTCACCGACGACTGCGACGGCGCCGACGTGGCCGCCGAAGGGCCGCTGTTCGAGAAAGCGCCGCTGTTCCCCGAGGGCGCGAACGTCACGTTCGTCAGCGTCATCGACCGCCACACGCTGCGCGTGCGCACGTGGGAACGCCGCATCGGCGAGACGGCCAGCTGCGCGACCTCCGTCTGCGCCGCAGCCGCCGTGGCCCGGAAACTGGGCCTGACCGAGGGGAACGAGACCGGCGTGCGCACCGCCGGCGGCCTGATGACCGTGCACAGCACGCCCGAAGGCATGTGGCTGAGCGGCGACGCCGTCATGGATTTCGAGGGCGTCGTGGACGTGTAACGCCGATTTTCATTTAGGATCCTGATACATTGCAGGGACGGTCCCGAATGGGCCGCCCCGTTTTTTTCGTCACATTTCGCGGGAGAATGACGCCGAATCATTGTATGATCGCACCAAAATTTATATAATAGTCCCTGAAGCTGTTCAGAAAAACACCACCCGCCGACACGAAGGAGACCGTACGAATGAAACCCAACGAACAGAAGAAAGCGGCGAAGAAATTCGTCGAATACTGGAAAGATAAAGGCTACGAGAAGGGCGAATCGCAGCCGTTCTGGCTGTCGCTGCTGCGCGGCGTCTTCGGCGTCGAAGAGCCGGAGAAATTCATCCAGTTCGAGAACCCCGTGCTCAATCAGCACATG
>JAEEUD010000073.1 GCA_016286835.1 Pyramidobacter sp.
CTGCTATCTTTCCGCCCATCGTAGCGCTGCCAAAAGCTGTAGCGCCTCCTCCTTCTGCTGAAATGGCCCCGCCCAATGTAGCGTATCCATAAGCCGTAGTACCAATCTCGGCTGCTTTAATGCTTGGCGCATCATAACCGCTTTCTTTTGTCCCGACATAACCGAACGCAGTGGAAGCTGTACCGCTGGCCGTTGTGCTGTTACCCCACGTGGTGGAGCCTTCGCCGCTGGCTGCTGTAGAAGAACCCCAGGCAGTGGCATGGGCTGCCGAAGCGGCTGTATTTGTCCCCCAGGCCGTAGACTGCGCGGCTGTCGCCTGTGTCATATAGCCCCATGCGGTTGCGTTTTCTCCTGAGGCGCTTGTTCCGGAGCCCCAGGCCGTGGAAAGGGTGCCTTCTGCCCAAGTCCCGCTCCCGAAGGCAGTTGCTCCCAAACCCGTAGCTGTGCCGCCCGGATGTTCCTCGGTGCCGATAATATATCCGCCCCAGGCCGTGGCGCCGGTCCCGAGTGTCTGGGACTTGATGCCCCAAGACGTTGTGTAATCTCCGCTGACAACCGCTCCGTTGACTTTACCTGAGCCGGATAGTGTGTTATATCCCCAGGCCGTGGAGCCTATGGTGTTGGCTGTTGTCCCTTGGCCGAACGCCGTGGCCTGAGCGTGCGTGGCATGGGTGCTGGCTCCCCAGGCAGTTGACCGCATGCCCGTAGCTTCCGTCGAGTTGCCCCAGGCGGTCGCCTCGTCACCACCAGCTGTGGTCACGTATCCCCAAGCTGTGGAATTGCTCCCTTCGGCTTTTGTGCTCTGGCCGAACGCCGTGGATCTGAGGCCACCGGCTGTTGTCCCGACGCCCCAGGCAGACGATGCGCCAGAAGAAGAGTCTTCAGTAACGTTAACAGACGCGTTCGTCGCTGACGCTCCCAGCGCTGCCTGCTCACCGACCCCTCCGGCGAGGAACGTGCCCAGCAGAAACGCGCTCAAAAAACGCGCTGCCAGTGCGGCGGGAAAACGGCGGACTGCGCCGCCGGGATTGTCCGTATGAAGTCGTTGCATGTCTGTCACTCCTTTGATCGTCATCGATGCAATGGCAGTACCGCTTTGCGTTCGGAAATGATTGGCGAATGGAGAATTTGTATAAATATACGATTGTTTTAAATAAAATGGGTGCGTTTGTCAATGCAAAAATATTTATCAAAGGTGTATAATTTGCTTCGCTTTGACGATACTGCCCGCGTGCGGGCAAGGGAGGCGTTATGATGAAATTTGTGAGCGTACTGTGCGCGCTGGCGCTTCTGGCGATCGCGGCCGTGCCGTGCGGTGCGGCTGAGCCGGGAGGGCTCGCCTGGTGGCAGAAGACGATCGTCTACCAGATCTATCCCAAGAGCTTTGCCGACACGACGGGGAGCGGCACGGGCGATCTGGCCGGCATCACAGCGCGGCTGGACCATCTGAAGGAGCTCGGCGTGGGGGCGGTGTGGCTGACGCCGGTCTATCCTTCGCCGATGGTGGACAACGGCTATGACATCGCCGATTACACGGCTATCGATCCATCGTACGGCACGATGGCTGATTTTGACCGTCTGGTTGCCGAGGCGAAAAAACGCGGCATCCGCATCGTCATGGATCTGGTCTTCAATCACAGCTCCGACGCGCATCCGTGGTTCACAGAGTCGAAGAAGGACCGTACCAATACCAGAGCCGACTGGTACGTCTGGCGCGACGCGAAACCTGACGGCAGTGCGCCGACGAACTGGCGCAGCATCTTCGGCGGCAGCGCCTGGACGTGGTGTGAGGAGCGCGGCCAGTATTACCTGCACACGTTCGCGCCGCAGCAGCCCGACCTGAACTGGGAGAATCCCGATCTGCGCCGCGCGCTGTACGACGCGGCCCGTTTCTGGCTCGACAAGGGGGTAGGCGGCTTTCGCGTCGACGCGATCACCTACATCAAAAAGCCGGCTGTCTTTGCCGATGGCGTTCCCGACGGCAAGGACGGCATGGCCGGGATCCATGCGATGACGGCCAATCAGCCGGGCATCCTTGACTTTCTGCGCGAGTTCCGTCGCGAGGTGCGCGCCGGCCGCGACATCTTCACCGTGGGCGAGGCCAACGGCGTCGGTCCCGATGATCTGAAAGACTGGGTGGGGGAGCACGGCGTCTTCGACATGGTCTTTGAGTTCAGTCATCTTGATCTGGCCTGTTCCGGCGGCGTCTGGTGCCAGCCGCGGGATTGGAAGCTGACGGAGCTGAAACGCGCACTCATGGCGACGCAGCGGGCGACGCAGAACAGCGGCTGGTGTCCCGTTTTTTTTGAAAACCACGACCAGCCGCGAAGCGTCGATCACTTCTTCCCCGAGGGAGCCGATCCGCGCAGGAGCGCCAAAGTCCTTGCCGCGGTGCTGCTGACGCTGCGCGGGACGCCGTTCATCTATCAGGGTGAGGAGATCGGTCTGCCCAACTACCCCTGGCGTTCCGTCGACGAGCTGAACGACATCCAGTCGCACGGCCAGTACGAGTTCGCGCTGAAAGAAGGCTTTTCGCCCGAGCAGGCGCTGGCGTTCGTGCGCGCCTTCAGCCGTGACAACGCACGCACGCCGATGCTCTGGGACGAGGGCGCGAACGCCGGATTCACGACGGGAACGCCGTGGCTGCCCGTCCATGCCGATGACACGGCATTGAACGCGGCCGCGCAGACGCGCGATCCGAAGTCCGTGCTGAACTGGTGCCGGCAGCTGAGCTGCCTGCGCCGCGAGCGCGAAGAACTGACAGCCGGCGCGTGTGAGGAACTTCTGCCGGAGAGCGAAGAGCTGTTTGCTTTCGCGCGCGTCCTGGAAAACAGGCGTGTCGTCACCGTGGCGAACTTCTCCCTCTCTGCCGTATCGCTGCCGCAGGAGATCTGCAGCGGCTGCAAGCTGCTGCTGAGCAGCGAAGACGAGCCGCGCGAGGCCGAACTGGCACCGCTGGAAGCGCGGATCTACGCGACGGAGATGTGAGTTTAAAGGCTGATTCAACACTCCGGCACGAAGACGCAAAGGCGTTAAGAAATGTAATAATGAGCGGGGCGAACCGTCGTGAATCATGCGGCTGTTCGCTCCGCTTTCATTTTATGATTTCTTTCCCAGGACGATTTTTCATGTTCCGGCTCCTTTGAGATCGTTTTTTGTTTTTTTACGGCGCTGAGTGTGAATTTGTAACGTAAAAATTCATTCCGGGACGGTTGTATGCGCGAAAATCTGGTAGAATATGGAGAAGTATTGTCTGGCATTGTGTCTTGACGCCGGAAGAAAAAACGATCGTTCATTCATGATTTGCGGGGAGGCGTCTGGAAAATGAGAAGTTATGGGATCGGGCTGGGGCTTGTGGCGATCTTTGCCGCGCTTTTCGCCGTGCAGAATCAGGAGATCCTGGCGGTGCGCCTTCTTGCCTGGGATTTCGCGCTGCCGCAGGGGCTGTGGGAAGTGTTCCTGTTCTCGCTCGGCATCCTGCTGATGTGGCTGATCTCGCTGGCCGCGTCGTGGGAAGCGTTGTTCCGCAGCCGCCGCGAGATCGAGCGCGGCAAGCGCCGCATCGCCGCGCTCGAAAAGGAGCGCGACGCCCTGCTGGCGGCGATGAAGGCCGCCGGAGCCTCGCAGGAGGAGATCACATTCATTGAAAACGGCACGTCGCTGTAAAGGCGGCGCGGTCATAAAGTTTTTCGGAAGGACTTGTTACCGTTGATACCTGTGCATTCGCTGCAAGACCTGCACATCTACCAGCCCGGGGAAAAAACGCGCGATCTGGCCCGCCGGCTGGAGTGCTCCGAGTTGGCGGCGGCCGTGCTCGACAGCCGCGTGCCCGAAGAGGCGCAGTGCAGGGAGCTGCTTAATTCGCCGGGGCTGCGCGCTCAGCTCGACGCGCTCGACATGGGGCGTGCCGCGGCGGCCGCGCGCGCGTTGTGGACGACCGCCGTGCCCGGCAAAAAAGTTTTTGTCTACGGCGATTACGACGTGGACGGCGTTTCCTCCACCGTGCTGGCGCTTGAGCTGGCGCAGGAAAGCGGCGCGACCGAAGTTGTCTATTACATCCCCGACCGTCGCGTCGAGGGCTACGGCCTGCACCCGGACAGTATGCGCCGCATCATTTCCGACGGCTTTCAGACGATGATCGTCGTCGACTGCGGCTCGAAGGACGTGGAAGCCGTCGAACTGGCGAAATTGTCCGGTATGAACGTGCTCATCTTCGATCATCACGCCGTCGAGGGCGACATCGTCAGACTGGAGACGCTTGTCAATCCCCAGATCGACGGCGATGCCGAGAGCAAGCGCCTTTGCGCCACGGCCGTGCTGTGGTGCTGGGCCTGGCAGTCTCGCATCCTGCCGGAGCGCCGTCTGGCCGGCCTGCTTCAGCTGGCGGCACTGGCGACGGTTTCCGACTGTATGCCGCTGGGGCCGCTGAACCGCTCGATCACGCGTGAAGGCCTGCGCATGATGCGGCGCTCGCCCCGCCGCGGCCTGCGCGAACTTATCCGCGCGCTTGCGCCCAACGAAGCGGAGTCGATGATCGACGAGAATTTCCTGGCTATGCGCATCATCCCCTGTCTCAACGCGGCCGGACGCGTGCAGGTAGCCGATGTGGCCGTCAACGTCTTGTCCGGCCAGGGCGATCCCGTCAGTCTCGCTCGCAGCGTCGATGAACTGATCGAGCTGAACCGCCGCCGTCGCGATCTTTCCTCGTCGATCTGCGCTTCCATCAACGAAGGGCTGGAACGGGGAGAGAGTTCGCAAGTCCTGTTCAACGGGACCTGGCCGGTCGGCATCCTCAGCGCCATCGCCAGCCGCCTGTGCTGCGAGCACAACAAGGCCTTTGCCCTGGCCGCGCCGAGCGCGCAGGGCATTCGCGGCACGCTCCGCGTTCCTCAGGGGGCCAACGCCGTCGAGCTTTTAAAAAGCCTCGACGATCTGCTCGACGCCTGGGGCGGACACAAGAGCGCCGCGGGCTTCTCCGTGAATCAGCTGAAATGGCCGCGCCTTTCGCGCGAGCTGAACGCGCTGCTGCAAAACATCAAAGTCGAACCGGCGCGCGAAGAAGTGATCGAGTTCGACCCCGGCCGCATCGGCATGGGCGAGTGGAACGAAGTGCTGCGCATCGGCCCGTTCGGCAACGGCAACCCGGCGCCGGCGTTTTTCGCGCCGTTTGAGTCGGGCACGACCTATGCCCCGCTGGGCAGGAACGGCCTGCACTCGAAGGTGCTGACGGGCGGCGGCACGCTGATCGCCTTCGGCGGAGCTGAGCAGATCGGGCATACCGACGGCATCCGCGGCTGGATCTACCGCCCGCGTCCCAACCTCTGGCAAGGACGGGTGAGCTTGCAGTACATCGTCGAAGGCATCGTCGTCGCGTAACGCGGACCGTGAAGAACAAGAGAGTATAGAACATGACAGCGGAGGTGGAAACGCATGACAACGGCAGTGAAAAAAACTGCGGCGCCGGAAGCGGTTCAGCCGCCCGAGGGCGGCCTCGGCGCTCCCGTGCAGCATCTTGACGCGCAGGCCGCGCCTCATCCTGAAAACGAGCGCTTCAAGTTCGCGGTCTCTCGCGCCAATCCGGCTGTCCCGCCTCCCGGCAATGCCACGGAGGAACACGCGGACGACGGCGCGCCCTCCAGAAAAGAACTGAACATGCTTCGCGACAGCTACATCGGCCGCCTGCCGGAGCCGCAGCGTTCCGCCACGGTCAGCTTTGCCTGGCAGGAACTGTGGGGCAAGGCCTCGCGCTACATGAGCACGGCCGATCTGAAATCGCTGGGCGAAGCTCTCGTGTTTGCCGCCTGCGCGCACGGCGACCAGATGCGCGCCTCCGGCGAGCCATACATCATCCATCCCGTCTACGTCACCTCGATCCTTGCCGACATGCGCATGGATCTGCCGACTCTCCAGGCCGGCCTGCTCCATGACGTGCTCGAAGATACCGGCGTCACTCCCGAGGAGATGAAGAAACGCTTCGGTCCCACCGTTGAGATGCTCGTCGACGGCGTTACCAAGCTGGGCAAGCTGCCGTTCAAGACGTTCGAGGACTATCAGGCCGAAAACCTGCGCAAGATGTTCCTCGTCATGGCCAAGGACATCCGCGTCGTCCTCATCAAGCTGGCCGACCGCACGCACAACATGCGCAGCCTCGGCGCGCTGCGGCGTGACAAACAGCAGCGCATCGCCAAGGAGACGCTGGAGATCTACGCGCCGCTGGCACACCGCCTCGGCATCTATCAGGTCAAGCGCACGCTCGAGGACCTGGCGTTCAAGTATTACGACCCGACGATGTACTACGACATCAAGCGTCGCGTCAAAAAACGCCTGCCCGAGCGCGAAGAGCTGGTCAATCAGGCCATGGGCATCCTCGACGCGAGGCTCAAGGAAATGGGCATCGAAGCGCAGATCAAAGGCCGCGCCAAGCACTTTTACAGCATCTTCGAGAAGATGAACCGCAAAAAGCTTTCCGTGGAGCAGCTCTATGACCTGCTGGCCCTGCGCGTCATCGTCGCCGACGTGACTACCTGCTACACCGTGCTCGGCGTCGTCCACACGCTCTGGAAGCCGCTGCCCGGACAGTTTGACGATTACATCGCCAATCCCAAGAACAACATGTACAAGTCCCTGCACACCACCGTCATGGGGCCGCAGGGCGAGCCGCTGGAAGTGCAGATCCGCACTTGGGAGATGCACTGGCTGGCCGAGTACGGTGTCGCCGCGCACTGGCGCTATAAGGAAGGCCATGCGCAAATCGACGAACTCGACAACAAACTCGAATGGATCCGCAAGGCTCTGGAGAACGGACAGGAGACCAACAGCCAGGAGTTTATGGAACGGCTGCGTGACGACGTGCTCACGTCCGACGTGTTCGTCTTCACGCCCGAAGGCGACGTGAAGACCCTGCCGCGCGGATCGTGCCCCGTCGATTTCGCATATGCCGTGCACAGCCGCGTCGGCGAACAGTACGTGGGGGCGATGGTCAACAACCGCATCGTTTCCGCCGACTATCAGCTCAACAACGGCGACATCGTCAAGATCATGACCTCGCCGACGGGCAAGCCGTCGCGCGACTGGGTCAATTTCGTCAGGAGCAGCAAGGCCAAAAGCCGCATCCGCAGCTATTTCAAGCGCCTCGATTCGCTCCATAAGGCCGAGGACATCCAGCGTGGGCGCGATCTTCTCGAACGCGAACTGAAAAACCGCCTCGGCGAGAATTTCAAGCCCGTCGATGAAGTCATCCCCTATATCAACCGCGTCGCGCACGACGTCGGCTACAGCAACGCCGACGAAGTGCTGGCCGCGATCGGCGCGGGATCACTGGGCACGTCGGGCATCGCGCAGAAGATCTGCGTCGGGCTGAACACGCCCGTGAACGATTCCGTGCCGCAGACGCCCGAAGCTGTGACGCAGCAGGCTCCGCACGGTTTTGCCCAGAAAGAGGCCGACGTCATCGTCGAGGGCGCCTCGGGCATTTCCGTGACGCTGGCTCATTGCTGCCAGCCCGTTCCCGGTGACGCCATCGTCGGCTTTTCGACAAAGGTACGCGGCATCATGGTGCATCGCGAAGGCTGTTCGCGCCTGGACAAGGTCAGCCCCGACCGCATCATTCCCGTCAGCTGGGGCAACACCGATAAAAAGAAATACGAGACGCGGATCGTCATCGATGCACTCAACCGCCCCGGCCTCTTCGCCGACGTCGCTCAGGTGTGCGCCAACAACGGCGTCAACATCACTTCAGTGGTCGCGTCGCAGATGGGCAGCGGCAACTCGCGCATGAAAATGGACATCGCCGTGAAGGATCTGGAACAGCTCTATTCGATCATCGCACGGCTGAACGGCGTCAAGGACGTGATCAACGTGGTCAGGGGGCAGGGTTGATGAGAGCCGTCGTGCAGAGAGTGAGTTCCGCTTCGGTCGATTCCGAAGGCGTGAGAACAGGGACGATCGGTAGGGGCTTTCTCGTGCTGCTGGGCGTCACGCACAGCGACACGGAAGAAGAC
>JAEEUD010000074.1 GCA_016286835.1 Pyramidobacter sp.
CCCGTGAACTTGGTGCAGTCCTCGCTGTTGAAGAACACTTCGCCGGCCGTTTCCTTGATGAGGCCGATGATGACGCGTCCCAGCGTCGACTTGCCGCAGCCCGACTCGCCGACCAGGCCCAGCGTCTTGCCGCGGGGGATCGTCAGCGACACGTCGTCAACGGCGTGGAGCAGGCCGCTGGAGACGTGGAAGTATTTTTTCAGATGACGGATGTCGATCAGATTGTCGCTCATGGTTATTCGGCCTCCTTGCCGGGACGCTCAAGGAACTTGTTGCCCGACTCGGGCGTGAGCGGGAAGTGGCAGTCCACGAAGTGCCCGGGCTCGACCTCGCGCATCCCGCACGCCTTCTCGTGGCAGATGTCCTTTGCGTAGGGACATCTGGGCGAGAACGAGCAGCCTTTGGGCAGGTTGGTCGGATCGGGGGGAAGGCCGGGGATGACGGCCAGTCGGCTGCCGAGCGGGCTTTCCAGCGTCGGCACGGCGTTGAACAGGCCCTGCGTGTAGGGGTGCTTCGGATTGGTGTAGAGCGACTTGATGTCGGCGTACTCGACGAGATGGCCGGCGTACATGATCGCCACGGTGTCGCAGGTCTCGGCGACGATGCCGAGGTCGTGCGTGATCAGCAGCATCGAGGTCTTTTCGCTCTGCTGGAGCTTCTTGATGAGTTCGAGCACCTGCGCCTGAATGGTCACGTCAAGAGCCGTCGTTGGCTCGTCGGCGATGATCAGCTGCGGACGGCAGGCGAGCGCGATGGCGATCACCACGCGCTGTCTCATGCCGCCGGAGAACTGGTGCGGGAAGTCCTTGGCGCGCTCGGGGCGGATGCCGACGAGACGCAGCATCTCGATGGCGCGCTCGCGCGCGGCTTCGCCCTTCAGGTTCAGGTGCAGCTGCACCATCTCGGTGATCTGCTCTTCCACCGTCATGATCGGGTTGAGCGAAGTCATCGGGTCCTGGAAGATCATCGACACGTCGCCGCCGCGCAGGCGGCGCTTTTCGGCGTCGGTCATCCTGCGCACGTCCTGGCCGTTGAAAAGGATCTCGCCGCTGGTGATCTCGCCGGGAGGCGTCTGCACCAGCTGCAGGATCGACAGCGCCGTCGTTGTCTTGCCCGCGCCCGTCTCTCCGACGAAGCCGAGCGACTTGCCGCGCTCAAGCTGCATGTTCAGGTGATTGACCGCCTTGACGACGCCCGAGTCGGTGTTGAACTGCACCGACAGGTCGCGGATGTCGAGGAGGATGTCTTTGTTTTCGTTCATGGCCGTCACCTTACCGTTTCTGCTTGGGGTCGAGCGCGTCGCGCAGACCGTCGCCGAGGAAGTTGAGCGAGAGGATCGTGAACATGATCGCCAGACCGGGGAAGATGCTCATGTAAGCGTTGTTGCGCAGATAGGGACGCGCGGAGGAGAGCATTCCGCCCCACTCGGGATACGGCGGCTGGATGCCCAGACCAAGGAAACTCAGCGTGGCTGCGAAAAGAATGGCGTTGGCAACGGAGAGCGTGGACTGGACGATCAGCGGCGCGGCGCAGTTGGGCAGGATGTAGAGGCAGATGATGCGCTTGTGCGAGGCGCCCATCGCGCGGGCCGCCTCGATGAACTCCTGATCCTTGATCGAGAGCACCGAAGCGCGCGTCAGTCGCGCGAACTTGGGGATATAGGTGATGCCGACGGCCACCATCAGGTTGAACAGACCCGGTCCGAGCACCGACGAGATGACGATCGCCATGAGGATCGTGGGGATGGCCATCTGGATGTCCATCAGACGCATCAGGATCATGTCGAGCTTGCCGCCGAAATAGCCGGAGATCGCGCCGATCAGACCGCCGACCACCAGCGAGATGGATACGGCGATGATGCCGACCTGGAGCGAGATGCGCGAGCCGTAGATGATGCGGCTGAGGATGTCGCGGCCGAACTCGTCCGTGCCGAACCAGTGCATAGCGCTGGGGGCCTTGCGGATCATCATGTAGTCCTGCTGCGCGTAGCCGTAGGGCGCGAGCTGATCGGCGAAAATGGCGCAGATGATCAGCACGATCAGGATGAACAGCCCGAACAGCGCCAGATAGTTGCGGCGCAGACGGATGAGCGTGTATTTGAGCATCGAGTTGTTTTTCATGAAAGACACGCTCCTTTACTTGACGCGGATCCTGGGATCGACCACGCCGTAGAGCAGGTCGACGGCCAGGTTGATGATGCAGTAGGAAACCGAGATGAAAAGGACGCCGCCCTGAATGATCGGGTAGTCGCGCAGGTTGATCGCTTCCAGCATCAGACGGCCGACGCCGGAGATCGAGAAGATCGCCTCCGTGACGATCGAGCCGCCCAGCAGAGCGCCGAACTGCATACTGATGATCGTCATGATCGGGATGAGCGCGTTGGGCAGCGCGTGGCGCCAGATGACGACGCTCTCTTTCTGTCCCTTGGCGCGGGCGGTCCTGATGTAGTCGGATTTGATGACTTCAAGCATACTCGAACGGGTCATCTTGGCGAACAGCGCCGTGGACGAGCCCGAAAGCGTGACGACGGGCAGCACCATCTCGGAGAGGCTGTCAAAACCCATCGACGGCAGCCAGCCCAGCTTGACGGAGAAGGCAAGGATCAGCAGCAATCCCGTCCAGAACGTGGGCATCGAGACGCCCAGCAGGATGAAGACGGTGACGACGCTGTCGAGCAGCGAATACTGCCGGATGGCGCTGATGATGCCGAGCGGCAGCCCCATCAGCGTGCTGAAGAGGACGGCGGAGAATGCCAGACGCATCGTCGTGGGGATGCGGATCGCCAGTTCCTGAGCGACGGGGCTCTTCATGTTGTAGGAATAGCCGAGGTCGAACTTGGTCACGGCGTTGTAAACGTAGCGTCCGAACTGGACGAAGAACGGGTCGTTGAGGCCGTGTTCATCGCGGAACGCCTCGATGGCTTCGGGCGTGGCTTCCTCGCCGAGCGCGATGCGCGCGGGGTCGCCGGGCGTGAAGTAGAGGATCGTGTAAAGGATGAACATGACGCTCAGCACGACGGGGAACAGAATGAGGATTCTGCGGAGAGCGTATTTCAGCACGGGAGCATCACCTTTTCTTCAGGAATCGAAAATTGTTGCTGCGAAAAAGGAACGACAGGGGGGACGGACTGTGCGGAAAGAGCCGCGCCGGTTTTTGTACCGGCGCGGCATTTGTGTGCGAAAAAGCCGAAAGGGCTTACTTCAGACGCTCCTGCTCGGGATAGTGCAGGTTGGTAAGCAGGTTGATCTTGCCGTCGTAGAGGTCTTCGAGGCCGATCAGGTCCTTCTGGGCGCCGTTGAGCTCGGCGGCCTGGCAGAGGTACACCCAGGGGTGCAGATCGTTCATGCGGTCCCAGATCTTCTGGAACAGCGCTTCGCGGTCGGCGTCGTTGGTGCACTTGTTCTGCTCGTCCATCAGCTTGTCGATCTCGGGATCGCTGATGCGGGCCGAGTTGGTGGCGGCGATGGAGGTCGTCGTGATGACCGACTGCCAGTACACGCCGGCGTCGCGGTTGGTCTGCATGCCCCAGGTGGAGGCGTACAGATCGTGGCCGTGCTCCTTGCGGATCTTGTCGTTGATGACGGCGTTCTCGAACACCGAGACGTTGACCTTGATGCCGACCTGGCCGAGCATGGCCTGGAGGATCGTGGCGCCGTCGATGCGGTCCTTGGCGTTCATGACCCACAGCTCAAGCGTCATGTCCTTGACGCTGGGATCGTCCTTGGCGGCCTCGGCGAGCAGCTTCTTGGCGAGCTCGGGGTTGTAATCCCACTTGACGGGATCCTTGGGGAACCACTGGCAGGCGGTGGGCAGGGGGCCCTGGCCGGGGATGCCGTAGCCTTCATAGGCGACCTGGATGTAGGCTTCCTTGTTGATGGCGGCGTCGATAGCCTTGCGGACGCGGACGTCCTTCAGCTTGGGGCTGTCCATGTTCATGGCCAGGTGCAGAAGCACGAGGCCGGGGGCCTCGACGGCCTTGACCTTCTTGCTGTCCTGCAGGCGGGCGAAGTCGGAAGCGGGCACGGCGTAGATCATGTCGACCTCGCCGGTCTCAAGGGCGATGACGCGGCTGCTGTTGTCGGGCAGCACGACGAACGTCAGCTTCTTGGCATAGGGCTTCGTTCCCCAGTACTCGTCAAAGGCTTCCATCTCGACGCGGACGCCCTTGTCCCACTTCACGAACTTGTAGGGACCGGTGCCGACGGGCTGACGGAAGTAATCCTTGCCGGCGGTCTCAACGGCCTTGCGGTTGAGGATCGAGGCGTAGGGGTGCTTCATCGAGCCGAGGAAGCCGCCGACGGGGCCGCGGGTGCGGAGGATGAGCGTGTGGTCGTCGATCTTTTCAAAACCGTTGGGATCGATCCACATGCCCTTCGACTTGGCGAAGACGGACTGCTTGGGATCGGTCACGCGGGTGAGCGAGAAGATGACGTCGTCGGCCGTGAAGGGCTCGCCGTTGTGGAACTTGACGCCCTTGCGCAGATAGATCTTGTAGGTCTGCTCGTCGATCTGCTCATATTTCTCGGCGAGGACGGGAGTCAGCTCCTTGGTCTTGCCGTCGACGGTGAACAGGGGCTCATAGATCTGCTTCTCCATCGTGAACGAGTAGGTGTCGACCGAGTTCTGCGGGTCGAAGTTCTTGGCGTCGATCGACACGCCGACGCGCATCTCTTCGCCGCGGGGAGCGGCGTAAGCAGCGCACGTGGCGGCCAGGACGAAAGCCAGGCAAAGCGCGAGTGTCTTTTTCATAACTGGTGCTCCTTTCCCTTATAAATGGAAAATTTGTGGTGGAACAAAACGAAAAACGACGCTGCCGCTTTCAGCGCGTCCCCCCTTCGTGACGGAATGAAGCGGCGCGGAAGAGCGGACCTGTTCAGGCGGAACGCCCGAAAGGATATCCACGCTTCCAGATTGATTGTAGCAAAAAATATACATTTGGCAAGGTGAAAAAAGGCGCATGAAAACCTTATGACGAGACAGTCCGAGGCGACCGACGGAAGACGTGTCATTCTATAATGGCGATATGATGAATAAAAATTCGCTGGAATTGTTCGTGATATTTCATCGTAATGCAGTAAAATCGCATTGAAAACGTTTGACGGTATCACAAGGATGAGAAAGTGTATACAGTATTTTCGACATCAGCGCGTTAAAAATGACGGGGCGTTTTTGAGCGAAAAACGTCAAAATTGTATAACCTTTGCGAGGCGATTTTGAGAGAGCGGGCGATAAATAATTCGTTCCGAAAGGATCGGAACGGAAAAAGGTCTGTTATCCGTGGAACACATCGGCGCCGTTCAGACGCTTGCCCACGGCTTATAAATGCCGGCGTCGCGCTTTTTCTGCGCGAGTTCGGAGATTCTCGTCCCCAGTCTGAGAGCGAATCCCTTATGCTTTATCTGCGCCGCGATGTACTTCAGGAACGGACACGGCAGGCGGTGCTTGGATTCCGACACCATGCACGTGGAAAGGTGCACCGTCACGTCCTCTTTGGTCTTTTCCAGACGTTTCAGCTTGTGCTCCAGCGTCGCCAGCTTTTCCGGCACGTGCGCGCCGCAGCAGCCGCCGCAGGTCATCGACATGTACTGCGTGTCGGGCGGATAATCGGCGAACATGCCCGTGCGCTTGTAAAAAGCCCACGTGCAGTTCGCGCCCGCGCAGCGCTTTGTGACCGCGTCGCACTGAATGATCACGACAAGTTTTGACATGGGTACTGACTCCTTTCCGCTTATGACGGGATCGCGATAAGCATACAACGAAATTGGTATTTCAATGTTTTACGACACCGGCGTTATACTTATCATATCACAGCGGCTGCGGCCGACGGAAGGAGAGCGCAGATGAGCAGCAAACTGACGATAGGGACCATCTATGTGAAAAACGTCGAATGGGGCGGAAAATCCCTGCTTGTAAACGGGAATCTCACGCTGAACAAAGAGGAACTTCTCGGCGCGATCGCGGCCGACCGCGACTTTTTCGGGACGGTCGAGCTGCACATCGTTCGCCCCGGCGACAGTACGCGTCTGCTGGCGATTGAGGACGTGATGCAGCCGCGCTGCAAAGCCGATGCGCCGGAAACGTCGTATCCCGGCCTGTGGGGCAAGCTGGCGCCCGCCGGTGAAGGGATGACGCTGGCGCTGAAAGGCGTCGTTGTCTCCGACATTTATTATGAAAAACTGAACATCAAGTGGTACCTCGACATGAAGGGCGAGTGCGCGAAGTACTCGCAGTTTTCCAAACAGTTTCACGTTGTGCTCGATGCAAAACCGAAAGAAGGCGTCGAGCCGCTCAGCTACGCCCGCGCGCTCAAGCACGCGTCGCTGACGATCAACGTGATGATCGCGAAGCTGGGGCTGGGACAGCCGTTCGACACGGAAGAGACGTTCAGCCTCGGTCCGGTCGGTCCGGGGCCGGACGGCAAGCCGTTGCCGCGTGTCGCCTACGCAGTCGTCCACGCGGCGCAGAATGACACGTGGAACTTTCTCGTCTACGGTCAGAGTGCGCTCGGCTTCCTTCCGACGGTACTCCAGCCGACGGAGATCCTCGACGGTGCGATGATCTGGCGCTACTGGGAGCCGAATTACTATCTGCAAAACGAAAACTGCATCATGGAGCTGATGCGCCGCCATGGCAAGGATCTGGAGTTCGTCGGCTGCGTGATCAGCAATAACGTTATGCGCATCGACGACAAGGAAGCGATGGCGATGATGGCTGCCCGCCTTTGCCGCGATACGCTGAAAGCTGACTGTGTGCTCGTCAACAAGAGCGGCATGGGACACGCGCAGCTGGACGCGTCGCTCCATTTCATCCAGATGGAGAAGATGGGCCTTCCCGCGGTGGTCAATCTGGCCGCCGTTTCCAACGACAAGCCCTGCGACAATCTTGTCGTCTTCAATCCCAAGGTGGACGCCGTGATCAACAGCAGCCGCAATTTTATTCTCCATCACGAACGCGTCGAAACGCTGATCGGCGACGGAGCAGACGTGCCCAGCCTGCGCGGCATCGATCCGTGGGGGCCGTTTGAGCACACCACTGCGGCCGCCTATCAGGGGCACATGAACCAGCTCGGCGACTTCTTCATGACCGCCGATCCCGAACTGACCTGGAAAGACTAAGGAGGCCCAACATGAGTGAAATGCTGAGAGTCGTCCACTACATCAACCAGTTTTACGGCGGTTTCGGCGGCGAAGATACCGCCGGCATGGGCGTCACCGTCAAGGAAGGGGCTGTCGGTCCCGGCATGGTGCTCCAGGCTGGGCTGAAAGGCCAGGGACAAATCGTCGCCACCGTCATCTGCGGTGACAATTACGTGACGGAAAACATCGAGACCGCCGTGCCGGAGATCGTCGAACTGGTGAAAAGTTTTCGTCCCGATCTGTTCGTGGCCGGCCCCGGCTTCAACGCCGGACGTTACGGTCTGGCCTGCGGCGCGATCACCGCGGCGGTAACGGAACAGCTGCGCATCCCCGCCGTCACCGGCCTGTATTGCGAAAATCCCGGCTCGGAACTGTACAAGGATCGTTGCTGGATCCTTGAATCCGGTGATCACGGCAAGTATCTGAGAAAATCGATGCAGAAGATGACCGAGTTCGCTTTGCTGCTTGCCGGAGAACAAAAGCCCGATGCGGACGCTTTCGATGTGGTCGGTTCGGGCCCGGCGCCTGTGATCGACTACGCAACGCCGGCTGCCAGACGCGCTGTCGATATGCTGCTGGCCAAGTTCCGCGGTGAACCGTTCGAGACGGAAGTGCGGATGCCCGTAGTGGAGCAGATCCCTCTGCCCGTGCTGGACAAGCCGCTGAACGAAGCGAAGATCGCTCTTGTCACCGACGGCGGGCTAGTTCCCGCCGGCAATCCCGATCATCTGCCCACGGTCAACTCGAAAATTTACCTTGAATACGCGCTGAACGGTGTCCGAGCCCTTGATCCCGCCGGTTACGAGGTCAGCCATCAGGGCTATGACAACACCTACGTCAACGCTGACCCAAACCGCCTTG
>JAEEUD010000075.1 GCA_016286835.1 Pyramidobacter sp.
CACGAATATCAGAATAATCCCGCCGAAGAAAAACGGCGGGATTTTTGTTGCACGGTGAAAATTTTATGGTACAATATCAACGAACTATTTTAGTATGAATATCTTCCGGCGCGATCAAAATCGCGGTCGAATCAATGAAAGGCGTGAAAGTCATGAAAGTTTACGCGGACAACGCGGCAACGACAAAGATGAGCAAAACGGCGATCGATGCGATGGTCGCCTGCATGAACGAGAATTTCGGCAATCCGTCCAGCCTTTACAGCATCGGACAGCGCGCCAAAGAAGCTCTCGACGACGCGCGCGCACGTGCGGCGAAGTGCCTTGGCGCCGACAGCGGCGAGATCCTCTTCACCGGCGGCGGCAGCGAGGCCGACAATCAGGCTCTGCTCACGGCGGCGAAGCTGGGCGCGGCGCAGGGCAAGAAGCACATGATCTCGACGAAGTTCGAGCATCACGCGATTTTGCACACGCTGGCCAAGCTCGAAAAAGAGGGCTTTGAAGTGAAGCTGCTCGACGTGCACGAAAACGGCCTTGTCCGGCCGGATGAAGTCGCGGCGGCCCTCCGTCCCGACACGGCGCTTGTCAGCGTGATGTACGCCAACAACGAGCTGGGCACGGTGCAGCCGATCTCCGAGATCGGCCGGATCTGCCGCGAAAAGGGCGTGCTCTTCCACACCGACGCTGTGCAGGCCGTCGGTCATGTGAAGATCGACGTGAAAGCGCAGAACATCGACATGCTTTCGCTTGCCGGGCACAAGTTCCACGGCCCCAAGGGCGTCGGCCTGCTCTATGCCCGCAAGGGGATCCGCCTGACGAACCTGATCGAGGGCGGCGCGCAGGAAGGCGGGAAGCGGGCCGGCACGGAGAATGTGCAGGGCATCGTTGCCATGGTCGCGGCGCTCGAAGAAGCCGTCGCCAACATCGACGCTTACACGGCGCGCGTCACGCCGCTGCGCGACAGACTGATCGCCGGGCTCGAGCAGATCCCTCACTCGATCCTCAACGGCGACCGTGAGCATCGCCTGCCGGCGACCGTCAACTTCTGCTTCGAGGGCATCGAGGGCGAGTCGCTCCTGCTGATGCTCGACGATAAGGGCATTTCCGCCAGTTCCGGCAGCGCCTGCACCTCGGGTTCGCTCGATCCGTCCCACGTATTGCTGGCGATCGGCCGGCCGCACGACGTGGCCCACGGCTCGCTGCGCCTGAGCCTCGGCGATGATATCACCGAGGAGCAGGTCGATTACCTTATCAAGAGCGTGAAAGAAGTCGTCGAGTACCTGCGCGGCATGTCGCCGTTGTGGCGCGATATGTGCGCGGGAAAGAAACCGTTTATCCTCAAATAGAACGAAAGGAAGAAGATCCACATGCCTCTGTACAGTGAAAAAGTCATGGACCATTTCCGTAATCCGCGCAACGTCGGCGTGATCGAGAACGCCGACGGCGTCGGCGAAGTCGGCAACGCCAAATGCGGCGACATCATGAAGATGTACCTGAAAATTGACAATGGCATCATCACCGACGTGAAGTTCGAGACCTTCGGCTGCGGCAGTGCCATCGCCTCCAGCTCAATGGCCACCGAGCTGATCAAGGGTAAGCCGGTGGCGGAGGCGATGAAGCTGACCAACAAGGCCGTCGCCGAAGCCCTCGACGGCCTGCCCGCGCACAAACTGCACTGCTCCGTCCTTGCCGAAGAGGCCATCCGCGCCGCGCTTGCCGATTACTACAAGCGCAACGGACTGGAATGCGGCGAGTCGTGCGCGGCATGCGACGGCGACTGCGCCGGCTGCGGAAAATAGCAGGAGAAACGCGCAGCACCCCGTAGGGGCGGGCCCGTGTGCCCGCCCGGCAAAGATGAAGATAGCCTCGAAACGTTCAGACCCTTCACACTGGTTTGACGTTTCGAGGCTATTTTCATGTGGACCGAAAATTAAATGTGCAGCACCTGGCGCTTTTTGATCTTGAACTCTTCTTCGGTGATGATGCCCGCGTCGAGCAGTTCCTTGAGCTGTTTCAGCTCGGCCACATAGCTGCCCGAAGGTGCGGGACCGGCAGGCGCGGCCTGCGGTGCGGGCGCGGAGACTTCGAGCGAACCGAACTCGCCGGCCAGCGCGCGGTTGCCTTTTTCCAGCCACTGGGCGATGTTGTACACCGTGAACTCAAACGTTTTGCCGTCCTTCGTCTCGACGATCAGACGCTTTGACACCAGGGCTACGGTGCGCTGCGAAAGGCGCGCCACGTCCTTGAGAAAGACATCGACGTTCGCTTCGCTGCCCATCATCGATGCCAACGCCGAGTTCAGCCCTTCGGCGCAGAACAGAAAACGCTTGTTCGTCAGCGCCAGGCGTCCGCCCACGGCCGAAAACGCCGATTTGCACCAGCCAGCCATTCCCGTGCGAATAGGGAACTCGTCGGCGTCGAGCAGCCGGCCGTAAAGGTAGATCCCTTTGTAGTTGGCAGGGCGCTGCTCCTGTTGCACGAACGTTTCTTTCTGGTAGTCCGCCTCGTCCGCGTCGGAATTGAGGATATAGCTGCCGCAGAACGGGCAGGTGAGATTGGCGGGATTGTACGGCGCGGAGCAGTTGGGACAGTTCAGCGATTTCAGCATGGCGAAGACCTCCTTGGTAGTTCCTGCGGATATTGTATCATTTTTTCGCGCTCCTGATAGGACATTTTTAAACGTGCAGGATATGGTGAGCTTGACAGATGCATTACCGCGTTTTAAGATAAATACATCTTGTAGCACAAGGTGATATAAATGAGCAGGATATTCATGATCAAACCATTTGCTCGCTGGGTAGAACATGAATCAATCGAAATTTCTGTGCTGTGTCAGGCTGTTCGTGAGCTTAAAGAAGGTTTGTTTGATGCAAACTTAGGCGGCGATCTCTATAAAAAGCGGATCCCTCTCTCCGGACGCGGTAAACGCGGCGGAGCGCGAACGATTATAGCGACGCGTTTTGAGGGAAAACTCTTTTTTCTGACGGGATTCGCCAAGAACGAGCGGGATAATATCACCAGCAAGGAACTGACGGCCTTGAGAAGTTACGCTCGGTATCTTCTGAGTCTGAAGGAAGAATCGCTTGCTCAAGCGATTGAAGATAAAGAACTGAAAGAGGTGGTCAGCGATGAGCCGGATACTGAATGAAATTCATGAAAGTGCAACCGGAATGCACAGGATCGGTCTGATGACGGACGAACAAATGAAACACTTCGACAAGCTTTGCCTGCCCGACGTCCCGATCTACACTCCGGATCGGATCAAGGAGCTTCGCGCTAAACTTGATATGACGCAGAACACGTTTGCCCGTTTGTTGAACGTGAGCATTTCCACTGTGCAGAAATGGGAGATCGGCCAGAAAAATCCTATCGGTACGGCCCGAAAGCTGCTTTCCGTGCTCGAAAACAAGGGCGTCAGCGCTCTGCTGTAAAACGAGATGGCGAAAAACTGTCGCCCGCGAAACGTTGTTTCTCCCGTTTCGCGGGCGATTTGCTTTTTGCCCTTTTCATGTGTAAGATTGATGCAGAAATCTCACACGAAACGGAGAACATGACATGCCTTTTAAGATTCTGCGCGGTGATATCACGAAGGTCAAAGCGGACGCGATCGTCAATGCTGCCAACGAAAATCTCTGGGAAGGCGGCGGCGTCTGCGGGGCGATCTTTGCCGAGGCCGGCAGCGAAGCGCTGGCGGCGGAGTGCGGCCGCATCGGCCATTGCGACACGGGCAGCGCGGTCATCACTTCGGCCTGCGGCCTGAAAAATGCCAAATATATCGTTCATGCCGTCGGTCCGGTGTGGCGCGGCGGCATATACGGTGAGGAGCGGCTGCTGCGCAGCTGTTACGCGAAAGCCCTTGGATTGGCGGCGGAACACGGCTGCGAGTCGATCGCCTTTCCCCTGATCTCGGCGGGCATTTACGGTTATCCCAGGGAAGCGGCGTTTGACGTGGCTGTTTCGGCGATCCGCGAATTTTTGGAAACACACGAGATCGACGTGTCACTGGTGCTGTTCGACAGGTCGCGCCTGCCTCTCAGCGCGGACTGGTTCCGCGAACTGTCACGCTATTTGGGCGAGACGAAGCGGAGTGCGCCACGCGCTCAGGAGGAGACGGAAAGCTCTTTGGGGGCGGCCGGCGCGGCAGACATAGCTGAGGCTTTTTCGGAAGACGCCTTGTGCTGTGATTCGCGCGAATCTTTTGAAGGGCTTGCGGATCTGCCTTCGTCGTATAAGAGACGTGAGCCCGAAAACAGCAAAGTGCCGTTCTTCCCTCCTAGAAAAGTGTGTGCTGCGAGGTCTCGTCAAAAAAGAAACCTCTTGGGGCAAATTTTTGAGGAAATGGCACCGTCCGGTGCGTCTGAGAAGAGTTCGCCTGCTCCGGCGAAAAAGACACGGTACAGGGTCGTTCCTCCCAGCGATACGCTGGAGGATTTTCTCAAAGGAAGCGCTCCCGAGACCTTCCAGCAGGCGTTGCTGCGCCTGATCAAAGAGCGCGGCCTGACCGATCCGCAGGTGTACAAACGGGCGAACGTGAACCGCTGGGTTTTCTCGAAGATTCGCGGCAATCCTGACTACCATCCGAAAAAGGAGACGGCGCTGGCGTTCGCGATCGCTTTGGAACTGGACCTGGAGGGCACGGATGTTTTTCTCAGTCGTGCCGGCTACGCGCTGTCTGAGTCGACGGGCGACCGTATCGTCGAGTTCTTCATCTTACACGGCGAGTTCGACATCGACAAGATCAATATCGCTCTGTACGATTACGACCAGAAACTTCTTCCGGCGTAAAAATGAAATGTTGCCTGCGGGGTGACCACATTTTTTCTGGAAGGTGTATCCTCCGTTCAGAACCTAAAACTGAACGGAGGTCTTTTTGATGGAGCAGGAAAAGAAAAGCAATCGCACGGAACTGGTGTTCATCCTTGACCGCAGCGGCTCGATGGGCGGACTGGAGAGCGACACGATCGGCGGCTTCAACTCGACGCTGGAAAAGCAGAAAAAGGCCGAAGGCGAGGCGCGCGTGACGACAGTGCTGTTCGACGGCGAGTACGAGGTGCTGCATGACCGCATCCCCGTCAACGAAGTGCGTCCGCTGACCGACGAGGACTATTACGTGCGCGGCTGCACGGCGCTGCTCGACGCGGTGGGACGCACGATCGAGCGCATCACGCGCGCGCAGAAGGCGTCGAAAGAAGAGTACCGTGCAGACAAAGTGATGTTCGTCATCATCACCGACGGCATGGAAAACGCCAGCAGAGAGTACAGTTACAGCAAGGTGAAGAAGATGATCGAACAGGTGCGCGAGGAGAACGGCTGGGAGTTCATGTTCCTTGGCGCGAACATTGACGCGGCGGCCGAGGCCGAGCGGCTTGGCATCGATCGCCGCCGTGCGGCCCGTTACTGTGCGGACAGTGAGGGAACGGCGTTGAATTTTGACGTCGTAGGCGACGTGATGTGCTGTATGAGAAAACGGTCGATGTCCAAAAGTATCTTTAGCGAATTAGTGGACGGTGCATTGTCCAGAGTGCGCGAAGACTACAAGCGCCGCGGAAAATAGCGTCGTTCTTTGACCGATGCGCTCTCCGAGCGAGGCCGTTTTCACGGCTTCCCGCGCGGGGAGCGCTTCTTTTGTGTCCGTTCTCTTTGAGGCGCTTCATTTTGAACAAATGGTTGTATAATCACGAGTGAAATTTGTTTTTTCGAGGTGAAGCGCGTGAACGAAAAATGGAGAAAACGCCTTGACACGGCGTGGGAGTGGACGCGGCTGTTCTTTTACGGCGCGTCGTTCGACAAGCGCATGGGCGTGGTCCGCAAGGAAGCGCACGACGTGAACGACGAAGTCATGCTGCTGCTGTTCGGCGACTACCTGGGCATCCCCAACCCGCTCTCGTATTACATGATCGAGCTGCTGCCCTACGTGGCGAAGGACATCCCCGGCTGGGAGCGGCGCATGATGAACCGCGAGATGATCATGGCCGAAAAGGCCGGCCAGTACGGTTTCGACGGCTAAACGCAGAAGGAGAAAAGTGAAAATGAGCTATAAACGTTATACGTTCTTCGGCGGCAAGGGCGGCACGGGCAAGACCACCTCGTCCTCGGCCTACGCGCTCCATCTGGCCCGCAGCGGCGCGCGCGTGCTGGCCGTGTCCACCGATCCGGCGCACTCGCTGGCCGATGCTTTTGGCACGAAGATCGGCAGCTCCATCGTCAAACTGGAGGACAATCTCTGGGCCATCGAAGTCGACGCGGCGCTGGAAGCGAAAAAGTACATGGAAGGCGTGCAGGAACAGATGCGCAAGGTCGTCAGCCCCGCCATCGTCGAGGAGATCGAAAAGCAGCTGCGCGTCGCTTACGTCTCGCCCGGAGCGGAGGAGTCGGCCATCTTCGACTGCTTCGTCGATCTCATGGAAAAGGCCGGCAGCGACTACGATGCTATCGTCTTCGACACGGCCCCGACGGGGCACACGCTGCGTCTGCTGACGCTGCCCGAGGTGCTCGGTGCGTGGATGGAGCACCTGCTTGCCAAGCGCAACAAGGCCATGGAACTGTTCAAGATCGCCGCGCACTACGAGCATGACTTGCAGGAAAAGATCGCCAACGACCCCGTGCTCAGCCTGCTGGCCCGCCGCCGCGACCGCTTCTCGCGCGCCCGCGACCTGCTGACGAATAAGGAACTGACCACGTTCCACTTCGTGCTCAACGCCGAAAAGCTGGCTGTGCTCGAGACCGAGCGCGCCGTGGCGACGATGAACGAGTTTGCCATCGGCATCGGCCCGCTCATCGTCAACCGCGTGCTGCCGCCCGAGACCGGGCCGTTCTTCGCTCATCGCCGCGAGCAGCAGGCGCAGTATCTGGCGCAGATCGAAGCGGAGTTCGGCGCTTACGGCGTCGTGAAGATCCCCATGCTTGACACCGACATCGAAGGCAAGGCGGAGCTGGAGAAGATCGCGCCCATGCTGGCCGCGCTCGACGGAGCGGACTAAAACTCGCCTTCCGCGGCCGTGCGGATCTGAGCATATGCCGCGCACAGCGCCTCAAATGACATGGCGCAGTTGGCAGGGCTGGTCGAGGGCAGCGCGACGGCGGCAATCCCCGTCTTCGGCTCGATCAGCCGGCGGTACAGTGCCGCCGCGCGCGTGCCCGTGCAGAAGATCGCACGGATCGGCGCATGGTCCAGAATGACCGACAGATCGTTGGCCGCGGCGTTTTTGATGCTCGCATCGCTTGCGCCCTTGATCTCGCACGAGCGCAGCACGTCCCACAGCGCCAGACGGTGCGAGAGCACGAATTCGCGCCGCTCGTCGTTCGTTGTCGGAACGGGACAGCCGAACACCGCCGCCAGCACGCGCCAGAAACGGTTCTGCGGGTGTCCGTAATAGAACCGCACCTCGCGCGACTTGGGCGACGGCATCGTGCCCAGGATCAGAGCGCGCGAATGTTCGTCAAAGATCGGTTCAAGCGGATGGACGACGCGCATGTTCATTCATTCCTTTCCGTCAGGATACGACGATTATACCCCGTTTTTCTTGAGGACTCAGGTAAAAAGCGAGGCCGCCCGAACGTTTTCGGACGGCCTCGCTTTTGAAGCTCGGTTATTTCTTGTTGATGCTGACCTTGGGCAGATCGGGGAACTTGGGCGTCTTCTCGTTGATCTTCTCGATCAGTTCGCCCGTGACGTCGAACTCCGGCTTGCAGAAGACAAGCTGCTGGCGCGCGACGATCATGTCCACGTCCTCGTGCTCCTTGCGCCACTCTTCCGTGACTTCGACAAGCAGATTGCGCACCACCGCGTCGGCTGCCTGCTGCTCGACGTTCATCTGCTGCTGGAGCAGATTGCGGGCCTGCGCGATCGCGTTCTGCGCCTCGGGGCTGGCGACGTTGTCCTTGTACAGCTCGACCACGTCGTCAAGGCCTTTCTTCAGAGTGCTCTGCACTTCGGCCAGATGCTTGCGGGCTTCCTCAGCCGGCTTCGACTGCGCAAACACGCGTGCCACATCGACA
>JAEEUD010000076.1 GCA_016286835.1 Pyramidobacter sp.
CATCACCGCGCTGATGGACATCCGTCCCGACTCCGCCAACGTCGAGCGCGACGGCGCGATCGAACAGGTCGATCCCGATGAGGTCGCCATCGGCACGGTCATCGTCGTGCGCCCGGGCGAGAAAGTCCCCATCGACGGAGTCGTCATCAGCGGCGATTCCACGCTCGACACGGCCGCACTGACCGGCGAGAGCGTCCCCAGGTCGGTCAGGGAAGGCGACGAGATCCTCTCCGGCTGCGTCAACATGAGCGGCGTCCTGCGCGTGCGCACCACAAAGGAGTTCGGCGAGTCAACCGTGTCGAAGATCCTCGACCTTGTCGAGAACGCCAGCTCGCGCAAGTCCAAATCCGAGGAATTCATCACCCGCTTTGCCCGGTGGTACACGCCCGTCGTCTGCGTCTCGGCCCTGGCCCTGGCGGCGCTGCCGCCGCTCGTCCGCCTCGCGGTGGGCGTTTCGCCCGCATGGAGCGAGTGGGTCTACCGTGCCCTCACGTTCCTCGTCATCAGCTGCCCCTGCGCGCTCGTGGTGAGCGTCCCGCTCAGCTTCTTCGCGGGGCTCGGCGGCGCCAGCAAGGCCGGCGTGCTCGTCAAGGGCTCGAACTACCTGGAAACGCTTTCCAACGTCACGGCCATCGCCTTCGACAAGACCGGCACGCTCACGCGCGGCGTGTTCGAGGTGAGCGGCGTGCATCATTCGCCCCTTGAGCGCGAAAAGCTGCTCGAATACGCCGCGCTGGCCGAAAGCGCCTCGTCCCATCCGATTAGCGCTTCGCTGCGCGCCGCGTACGGCAAGCCGATCGACCACTCGCGCGTCAGCGACATTCACGAGCAGAGCGGCGAAGGCGTCATCGCCAAAGTTGACGGCGTGACCGTGGCCGCTGGCAACGAAAAGTTGATGAATCGCGTCGGCGTGCCGTTCACTCCCTGCCACAGCGGCGGTTCCATCGTCCACGTGGCCGTGGGCGGCGAGTACGCCGGACACATCGTCGTCAGCGACGTGGTCCGTCCCACCTCCGCCGAGGCCGTGCGGAGACTGCGCGAAGCCGGCGTGAAGAAGACGGTCATGCTCACCGGCGACCGTGAAGCGAGCGCCCGCGCCATCGCTGCCGAGCTGGGGCTGACCGATTACCGCGCCGAACTGCTGCCCGGCGACAAAGTAGCGGCCGTCGAAGAACTGCTCGCGCAGCAGGCCCCGGGCGAAAAGCTGGCCTTCGTGGGCGACGGCATCAACGACGCGCCCGTGCTCTCCCGTGCCGACATCGGCATCGCCATGGGCGCGATGGGGTCTGATGCTGCCATCGAAGCCGCCGACGTGGTGCTGATGGACGACGACCCGCTCAAGATCGCCACCGCCATCCGCATCTCGCGCAAGTGCCTGCGCATCGTCAAGCAGAACACCTGGTTCGCTATCGGCGTCAAGCTGGTCTGCCTCGCCGCCGGCGCTCTTGGGCTCGCCGGCCTGTGGCTGGCCGTCTTTGCCGATGTCGGCGTGATGGTCCTGGCCGTGCTCAACGCCATCCGCGCCCTGTTCGTGAAAGGACTGTAACAGCCGCAGAACGTGATCCGTATCGAATCGGACCGCTGAACATTAGAATAGGAAGAATGCCCGGGACACATCACATGTCCCGGGCATTTTTGCTGCAAAAAAACATCTCTTTTGGGGGGTGACAAAATTGAAATAATTGAATAATATATAGGCGTTTAAAATAGAAGAAGCGATCATGTGTCTGTATGTTGTTCTCGCATGGGGAGGCGAAGAAGATGAAAAACGTGAAACTGCAAGTGACGGCAGCGCTGCTGGTGCTTATTCTGGCGGCGGGCTGCGCGTGGGGCGCCGAAGGGGATTACCTTATCAAAGGCGATCAGGTCTACCGTGCGGAAGGCGGCGCGCAGAAGCTGATCACGGACATGGAGCCTCATGGCCGGATCAATACCGACGCGGGGATCTGGTCATGGCTGCTCGTGGATCCCGAACTGTCCGACGCGATGAAAGGCTCGGAGAGCGGCGTCTATTTCTTCCGCGGTGAGGACGACGCGCCCGCCGGCTTTTTGCCCATGAAAAACGCTATCGCCTGCATGTTGGAGTTCTCTCCCTCCGGTGAGAAGCTTCTGATCTCCAACGGCAACGAGGCAAAGCAGGACCTCGGCTATTACGTCCTCGATGAGTCGGGGCACTTCGTCAAAAAGGCTGCGTTCGTTTCGGCGGGATACGTGTTCTGGATCGATCCGCACCGTTTCCTCTTCACGGTGATCGACGCGAAAAAAGGTCTCCGCAGCAAAGGCGGAGACGACTGGTGGTACTCTGCGGCGCTCTACGACACCGTGGAGAGTGAGCTGACCGTCATCAAAAAGGCCACGCCGGTGAAGAACTACATCATCAGCGGCTGCGACCATGAGGGCGGCACGATGGACATCACCGAAGGCTCCGTGAAGATCCCCGGGGACTGGAGCAAGCCCGGCAGGATCAAGTACAGGGAACTCAACGTTCCCATTCCCGCGGCAGGTTAAACGATATCGGCCGGGGTATCGACAGGGGACAGATGAATCGTCCCGATGTGCTAAAAAAGAAAGGAAGCTGATTGTGATGGGTTTGAAAAGATCGTTCGTTCTGAGCGCGGCGCTTCTTGTGTTTGTTGCCGGGAGCGCGTTCGCGCTTACAGACGCGGACTACAAAAAGCTGATGAAAAACGAGGATTTCAAGGCTGCCGACGCGCAGCTGAATGTAGCCTGGAAACTGGCGAAGTCGCGGCTGACGCCTGCTGAGTTCGAGGCGCTCAAGGCCGATCAGAAAAAATGGATCGCCAGCGGCCGTGACACTGCCGCAGCGGCGCAGATCAAGGAGTACGAGATGGAAAAGGCAGACGCGTATGCGGCGGTGACGGAGGAACGCGCCGCGGCGATCACGCGCAATGCGAACGTCTCGTACCTCAAGCGCAATCCCAACCGGATCCAGGGCTACTATGTGCGGGACGATAAAGACGAGCCGGGCACGCTTCAGGTGTTCTGGGAAGGCCCCGGGGCCAAAACAGTGAGGGTGAGCCTGAATGTCGTTCTCGACCAGGGCGGGGGCAACGTCCGCGAGGGCAATCTGGACGGCGGCGGCACTCTGAACGGCAGTTCGGTCACGGTCGCCGACGATGAAGAGCCGGACGCCAAGCTGAACATCAAGTTCACCGGCGATGCGGCCGAAGTCACCGCGCCGCCCGAGTTCTACGAAAACGGTTTTGTCGGTCAGGGCGTGACCGTCGGCGGCACCTACCGCCGCGTCACAGCGAAATAACCGCTTGAGCGCATCGCTGCGGCGGTCGTGAACAGCGTTTTTTGACGATAAACGTGTGAAATGTCGATGAGCTTCATGAACAGGAAAACAATCCTCGGGACCGTTTTGCTGCTGGCGGTTCTGTTCTGCGTCGGAGCAGCGTGGGGCGCCGTGGGGGACTACATCCTGAAGGGAAATCAGGTCTATCGGGTCGACGGCGGCAAAGAAACACTGCTGGAAGACGAAGAGCCGGTGTGGAAAGGAACGGATGCCGGACTCCTGGCGTGGGTCCTTGTGGATCCGGAACAGACGGAGGAGATGAAAGGCTCGGAGGGCGGCATTTACTTCTTCCAGGGCGAGGAAAGAAAGCCTGCGGGATTCTTGCCCCTGAAAAACGCGGGGACCTGCGCGCTGGAACCGTCCCCGACGGGAGAGAAAATGCTGATCAGCCGCGGTTCGGAATCCAAACGTCAGCTGGAACTCTACGATGCCGACCTGAAGAACAACCGCTTTGTCAGGAAGGCCGAGTTCGTTTCGGCGGGCCGCTTTTTCTGGGTCGATCCTCTCCGGTTCGTGTTCAACTCCGTGGACGAGCGCAAGGGGCCCCGTGTCAAAAACTGGCAGTATCGCGGGAACGAGGGGTGGCGGTGTTCCGTCGTCCTTTACGACACCGTCGAAAAGTCTCTGACCGTCCTCAAACAGGCGACAGACACCAGGAATTACACGGTCACGGAATGCGACGGGGAAAGCGGCGAGCTTGAGATCTGGGAGCATTTCGTGAAAAAAGTGAAGGACTGGAACGATGATACCAAGGTCCAGAGCAGGGACTTCAGGATCCCTGTTCCCGCGGCAGGCTGACAGCCGGTCCGGAATAGCTGTATGCGGCCGGATAGTCGTAAATTTTAATCGAGGAGATGGCTCTGAATGAAGAAGGAAATGCGGAAGCTGTTGATGGTACTGCTCGTCAGCCTCCTGACGGCGGTGACCTGCGCGTCATGCGCGGAGGCGAAGCGTGTTGTGGTCACGCTTTCGAATCAGACTGGCAAGCCGATCTTCATGGCTTTTGCACGGGAAGGTTACGGCGATGACAAATCAACGCGGGGCTGGTATAAGCTCGACGACTGGGAACTGAAAGAGATCAGTCTGCCCTACGAGTATGACGCAGACGATTACTACTATTTCTATGCGTTTTCGGGGAAGACTGTCTGGACCGGAAAAGACTTTACGGGGTGGATCCATCCCAAGGACGCTTTCAAGTCCGAGATGGGCCGAAGGGTGCCCGGCGGTAAACAGGTCGGTTTCCGCCGGCTCAAGGTCGGAAAGAACGGCAAGGCCTCTCTCCGTTTCACGATCAAGCGGTAGCAGGAATATCAAGACCTGTAACAGCAGTCGGGTGATGTTTCCGGGAATGAAGTTCTGCGGCGCGTGTTGCTGCGCCTGATGCTTCGACGCGGAAAAGTACGGACCCGATCCGAGTTTTACGATGAAATAGGAACGCAAAAACAGCGAGCCGCGCTGAAAGTTTTACGCTTTCAGCGCGGCTCGTGTGTTATGGACTTTGTTCAGCTTTACTTCTTTGCCAGCACGCAGTGGCCGTTGCGGTCGAGGGTGACGCGGCCCTGCCGGGTGGCGAGGGCCAGACCGGCTTCGGCGGCGGCGCTGACGTTGCTGCCCATTCTCGTGTAGCCGAGCAGCTTGGCCGTCTCGCGCAGCAGGTCCGCGCCGGGCAGGGCGATCTGCTCGCGCAGCACCTGGATGGCGGCGTTCGCGGCCTCCTGCGGGGGCACGTCGGCGGCGTCGCGCTTGTTGACGCCGAGGCCGTTCTCGCGGTACTCGCCGTACTCGTCGGGATCCTGCCCTTCGGCCCAGTAGCAGGTCTGCCCGTCCCACTCGGTGGTTTTCAGGCCGAGCGAGGCGATCAGGGCGTCGAGGTGGTCCTGCGCGCGCGGGCTCAGGCGCGTCATGCCGAGGCTTTGCAGCAGGCGGCGGGTGAGCAGGCGCGAGGAGATGGGCGCTTCGTCGGCGACGATCTGCTCAAGACGGCCGAGGAGCATCTGCTCGTTGCGGCGTTCGAGGAACTCGGCGGTCGTCAGCCTTTTCGCGCTCAGTTTGGCGGCGCGGTAGGGGAGCGCCGGCGAGAGTTCGTCAGCGAAGGGAATGGGTTCGTTCCCGGTTTCTTGCTCCTGTTCGGGCGAGGCGACGGCGGCGGGATCATCGGCTTCTGCCGGCGTTTCGTCGGCCGCTTCGCTCTCCGCGGCCGGCGGAAGGTTGGCGACGAGCGCCTGCGGGGTCGGTTCGCTTTCGTCGGCCGGCGGTTCTTCGACAGGCGCGGCAGGGACGGGCGAGGACTCTCCGTCTGCGGTCTGTGAAGCGGCCTGCGCTGCTTCGTCCGCTTCGATCGGCTGGGTTTCAGAAGCTGCGTTTTCGGCGCTCAGGCGCGCGGCCTCGGCGGCTTCGGCAACTGCGCGTGCGGCCTCTTCCGCGGCGAGGCGGGCGGCTTCGCGCTCTTCCTGTTTCCGGCGGCGCAGCGTTTCGACGAGTTCGAGCAGCGCGTTCAGTTCGCGCTTCTTGTTGTCCCACCAGTCCATCGTCCAGACGCGCTTGATGTTCCAGCCCAGCCCCTTGAGCACGCCGATCTGCGCGAATTCGCGGTCGCGCACGGTCTTGGCGTCGCGGTAGGTCTCGCCGTCGAGGAGGATGCCGAGCAGATACTCTTCGGGCGCGTCGGGATCGATGATGCCGATGTCGATCTTGAACTTGGAATGTCCGACCTGCTGCTGCGTCTCGTAGCCGGCCTCGCGCAGCCTGGCGCAGATCTCGTCGGCCACGCCGTGCGCGGGCTGTGCGCCTTTCGCGCCGGGAGCGGATGCGACGCGCGCGGGCAGATAGCCTGTGCGGGCGTACTGGAGGAACGCCTTCAGCGCGGCGACGCCTTCGCTGGCCGTGCGGCCGAGGTCGATCTGCTCGGGCAGCAGCGACGAGAAGACCATCATCTCGGTGCGCGAACGCGACACGGCGACGTTGAGGCGCCGCCAGCCGCCGACCTGGTTGATGGGGCCGAAGTTCATGCTGATGCGGCCCTCGCGGTCCATGCCGAAGCCGACGGAGAAGAGGATCACGTCGCGCTCGTCGCCCTGCACGTTTTCAAGGTTCTTGATGAACAGCGGCTCGGACGACTGCTGATACCATTTTTCCAGCTCGAGGTCGCGGCCGCGCGCCTCTTCAAAGAGATCGTCGATGAGGTTCTGCTGGCCGATGTTGAACGTGACGATGCCGATGCTCTCGTCCCGCAGGGCCGGATCCTTGGCACGGCGGATCACCTCGGCGACGACGGCCTCGGCCTCGGCGCGGTTGGAGCGGGTGCGGCCGCGGTCGAACTGGCCGGCGACGTGGACGAAGCTGACCTTGGAGATGCGGTCGTTGACCGACGGGAAAGTGTACAGCTTGTTTTCGTAGAACTGGTTGTTGCTGAACGCGATCAGGCTCTCGTGGCGGCTGCGGTAGTGCCAGAGCAGGTGCGTCTCCGGCATCCCCAGGGCCAGACAGTCGTCGAGGATGCTGGTGAGGTCGGCCAGCTCGGGATCTTCCTCGCTGTCGTCGGTGCTGGTCATGAAGAAGCTGGTGGGCGGCATCTGCTTGGGATCGCCGACGACGACGGCGTTGCTGCCGCGCGCCAGCGCGCCGACGGCCTTGCTGGTGGTGAGCTGCGAGGCTTCGTCGAAGATGACGCAGTCGAACATCTCGCGCCGCGGGTCAAGGTACTGTGCGGCGGAGATGGGGCTCATCAGCATACAGGGGCACAGCCGCGGCAGCAGGTTGGGCAGCTGCTCGAAGAGGCGGCGGATGCTCAGGTTGCGTCCGCCGGAGCGGATGGCGCGCTGCAAAATGCCGAGCTCGGAGTTCTGCGACGCCTCGCGGGCGAAGTTGGGCACGTTCGCGGCGAGCGTGTTGTAGGCTTCCTGCTTGCACAGGTTGGAGAGCTCGTCGATGAGGGCCTTGAGCTGGCGCACCTTTTCGTCGAAGACCGAGCCGGAGAAGCGGTTGAGCGTCGGATCGCCGTCGATGGCGTCCTCGATCAGCGTCCTCAGCAGCACCTTTCTGTACGCGGGCAGCACGGAGCCGTGGGCGAGGCCGTTTTTGTACGCCGTCACGACCGGCTCGAGGCCGCGCTCGCAGGCCTGCTCGCAGAGATCGTTCCACTGGATCCAGTCGCGGAGGATGTCGGCGTGGTCGCGCAGGGCGGCGCACATCTCGCGCTGCGAGGCGATCCACGGCTCGACGGCCGGCACCTCGGACATCTTCAGGACGGCGCCGAGCGCGCGCCGCGCCGCGGCGTGCTCGTTCCACGCCGAAAGCAGGGCTTCGGCGGCCTTGCACTCGGCTTCGCTCCCCGCGTGAGAACGGCGCAGCGACGGGCTTCCGCTCAGTTCGTCGAGACGCGCGGCGCTTTCGGCGGCCTGCTGCGCCAGAGCTTCCACTTCGTTCCATGCGGTGGCGCTGCCGCGGCCGAGGCGGCCGAGCATCGCCCCGTAACTCTGCCAGAGCTCCTGCGCCGCAGCCGCTTCGCGGCGGTAGGCGATGAGGCTGTCGAGGTCGCCGGCGATCTGCTCCTTGTCGCGCTTGTTCTTGGCGTAAGTGTTGATCTTCTTGACGAAGCCGCTTTCGGCGAACATGCGCGGCAGCGCCCATTTCTGCTGGATTTCGTTCCACTCGCTCCGCAGC
>JAEEUD010000077.1 GCA_016286835.1 Pyramidobacter sp.
CCAGGTCTGAGAATTTGACAGCGAGTAGAAGCTGCCGACGTTCAGCACGTCGGCCGACGTTCCAAGGACGTTGACGTTGTTCTCGTCGCCGATGCGGTTGACAACGACGCTGCCCGCGCCCGCGCCGGTGCTGCTGCCTGAGATATTGAGGCCGATGTTCGTCAGCGCCGTGTCCTTCGTTCCCGTCACGGAGACAAGCGTCTTTTTGCCCGTGACGGAAGTATTGGACAGTTCCGCCAGGCTGCGGCGATGCAGCACGTTGACGGCCACTGCGCCGGTCGCGGCAAACGTACTGCCGTAGCCGCCGCCTACGGCAGCAGAAAAGATCGTGGCGTCGTCGTCAGTAGAAACCTTCAGCGTTCCCGCCGTGTCGTCAGAGACCGTCACGGAGCTGTTTTTGATCCCGGCGTAGAGGGTATGCTTCTGATCTTCCGAGCGCAGCGTGCCGACCTGTGCCACGGCGACGGTCGCACCGATAGATCCCTGGGACGTGCCGACGGCGACCGCACCGGAAAGGGTCTTGGCCGACGACTTGTCGTGCGCTGCGACGCCCAGATTTTTAAAGCCCTTGATCGTCAGGCCGTCGAACGTTGCCGACGTTTCGCCCGTCAGTCGGTGCAGCGAGGCGTCGCCGCCCCCGGCAGTGCTCTGGGTAGTGACGGACACGGCCAGTGCGGCAAGCCAGTTGTTGGCGTTGCTGTCGGCCCTGGCGTTCAGCGAGCCGTTCATACCTGACAGCGTCTTACCGGCACCGCTGCTGACGCTCAGGATCGCGTCGTTGGTGGTGTGCGCATAGCCGAGCGAGACGCCGCCGGCCATACCGCCGAGCGACACGCTCACAGCACCGGCGACGCCCACGGACAGCGCGTTGTTCTGCGCGGTCAGCGAGCTCGCACCGGTCCCGGTGATGGTGATGTCGGAATTGCTGATCTTGGTGTTGGCCTTGTTGTCGATCGAGTTCCAGATGACGGAGCCGTAGGCCGCCCAGCCGCCCTCATCGGAAGCGGCGACCGAAGTGCCGGCGGAGACGGCGATAAGAGCGACGCCGTTTTCGCTATTTGCGGAAAGCGACTTCGCCTTGATCGATGCGTTTTCGACCTGCACGTCGAACGTGTTGCGCAGATTGTTGACGACTGCGGCGGCGCCGACGGCCTGGCCGTTTTTATTGCCTGAGCCGGAGAGCGCGCCCGTGACGACGATCATGCCGGTGTGGCCGCTGAGGACTTTGTCGACGGTCGTATTGCCGCTTTCCACGTCGGCGCTGGTGTACTTGGAGTATTGCTCCTCCGACTCCAGATTGACGTTTTGGTAATAGCTCTTCTCGTTGACCAGGGCATTGATCTTTGTGTCGTCGGAGGCGATGGCCTGCTTGAAGCTTGCGCTGGCTTCGTGCTGCTTTATGCGCGCATCCAGATCAGCACCGTCGCCGGCAGCGATGTGGACGGCACCGGAAGCAGTGAGATCGGAGCAGGAGATCTTCGCCGCGGCCTTGTTGACGAGCGTATCGACGACGAACGAGCCGCCGAGGTTCCACGCGCCCTGCGTCATGCCTGTGCCGGCGGCCACGGCGATGCCTGCCACCACCTGAGTGACGCCGAGATAGCTGTCGACGCTGACCGCGCCGAGGTTGTTCATGGTGCTGTTTTCGATCGTGGAACCGATGTCGTTTTTGATGACGGCGACCTGGACGCCCGCGCCGACGCCCTTGCTCGTCTTGCCGACTTCAAGGTCGATCGCGCCGGTCACCTGCACGTCCTTGGCGTAGGAGAGCACTTCCAGATCGGTGGAGACAGGACGGCTGACGCCGCCCGTGCTCGTCGTCACGTTCGAGACGGTGCTGTGAGCGCTGTTGTCCAGCGTGTTGGCCGAGACGTTGGCGGTGACCGTCACACCGGTCTCGTCGTTGCCGTTCGCGTAGGCAAAGCCCAACGCGCCGACGACGCTGCGCCCCGTGCTGCCGGCAGAGAGCGAAACGACGTCCTTGCGCGCGCCTTTTGAACCGTCAAGGGCGACGATCGTGGCGTTTTTGAGGTCGGCATTGACGATGCTCTTGCCGCTGTTGACGGACAGGGTGCCGCCGATGCCGTAAGTATCCGTTTCCCGTCCCACGGTGGGACGGTTGAACGCCAGCGCCGCGCCGCCGGAGAAGGCAGCCTGCCACTTGTCGGCCTGTGCGCTGATCGTCACGGCGCGGTTCGACGCGGGCGTAAAGCCCTTGATCGTTACCGGCTGACCGGACTTGCCTTCAATGCCGGCATGGGCCTTGTAGTCGGCAAAGTTCCACGCCACGGAAGCAGCCAGGGCAAAGCTGTTGTCCTGCTGGTTCTGCGCCGGATTGGGGTTGTTGGCGTTGCCCAGGCCGTTGTTGTTGTCGTTAAAGCCCTCTTCAAAGTGGAACGGTTCGTCGTCGTCGCTGTCAAAGCTGTTGTTGAGGTTGTTGGGCTGGTTGGCGCCGTTATTGGCGACGTTGTTGATGTTGGCCCCGGCGGGATCGTTCGCCGGGTCGGGCGCAGGATTCGGCGCCGCCTGCGGCGAGATCTTGTTTCCGATCAAACCGCCGACCTTTTTGGCGAGCGTGAACGGATAATCGAGGATGTTCTGCAGCTTTTCACCGATCTGCGCTTCGCCGCGCTCCTCTTCGCGCGAGGCGACGCCGGAGGCGGCGACCGTGTTGACGCGGTGGTGACCGAACGCGTCGACGTTCAGCGCGTCGGCGGCAATATACGCGCCTGAGTGACGTGAGGTATCGTCCTTGAATTCGGAGTCGAAATCGGCAACGCGGGCGACGTTCTGGTAGTCGAGCGCGTCGATCGCAATCGAGAAGCCGACTGCGGAATCCTGGGCCCGCTCGATGGCCGCGGCGATGTTGGTCGCGTAGTTCTCGGCGCTGGATATGATATCGACCGAGCCCCCCGAAAGCGTAGCCTCATCGTCCACGCGCACGCGGCCGGCGACCGTGCCGTCGAGCACGTTGAGCTGCCCCTGCCAGCCGAAGCCGCCGGCTTTGGCGGAAGACAGGTTGGCCATGAGGAACATAGAACCGTCCTCGGCTGCGAGGCTCAGGTCTTTGCCGCTTTGCAGCAGGGCGCCCTTGTGGATCCTGATGTCGTTCTGAGTTTCGAACGTGTTGACGAGGATCGTGCCGCCGGCGGCGCTGCCCTTGGTGGAGGCGGTGATGATGCCCAGGAACGAATCGTTCCAGCCGCCCAGGAACGCCATGTCGCTCTGCGTGTTTCCGGAAACAGTGATGTCGCCGGAAGAGGCCAGCTTGGCCCCGGAGGCAATGTCGACGGTGTTGTTCAGGTGCCAGCGGGGATAGGCGAACGAGCCGCCGCCGCTCTTGTTCTTCTGCTCCTCATTGGCCGTCTCCGCCGACGAAGCGGCGTAGACGTTGGAATACGACTCGTAATCCAGGAACGAGAGCGGATCGGTAGCGACAGTGAACAGGTCTTTGAGGGCCCCCCACTCCTCGTTCAAAAACACATAAGCGCCTTTGACGAAGCCGCCGATGGCAGAGACGTAGTTTTTGAACCCCTCAGAGTTGGAAAGGTCGGAATCATGGTACAGGTCGTCGGTAAGCTTGTCATACGCTTCCTGCCACAGCTTGCGCGACTTCTCAGCCGTTATGTCGGCAACGAATTTCTTCCAGTCGTCTTTGAGATCTTCGACCGTGTTCTCCAGGCGGTGCCACTCGACGCGCGCCGAGCTGGAAACGTCAACCGACGTGCCCGATGTGATCTGGGCGTTTTTACCTGTCGAGACGGACGAATCCATCTCGGCATTGTCGAAATTCAGCGCGAAGCTGTAGGTGTTGACCGTGTCGCCTTCGGTCTTTTCGTGACCGCCGACAAACGAGTTGGTGACCCACTGATGATCGCTGACGAGCGCATCAGACGCGATCGTGATGCTCTGGGGAGAATAGACTTTCACGTTCGGGGCGATCACGACAGATGCCTTCTGCGTGGGAGCCGATCCGTGGAAAACATCCGTGCCCGTATAGAGCACGGCAAAGGCCCACTCACTGGAGTAATCGGCATCTTTCGTGCCGTTGCCGTAGCGCATGTTCGCGGGGATGCCGATCTTGTTGGCTAATTTCGTGTAAAGCGCCTTGAACGTGGGCGTCGTAAGCTGCTTGACGATCGCCGGCCCGGTCAGGTCGGGTGCGGTGCTCGCCTTTGTTACGGACTTGGCGTTCCAGGATTCGGTCTCATTCGCAGCGGTGATCGCTATTTCTCCCCCTGCGGTAAGGTCTGCGCTGACGGTCGTGTCGGCTCCCGTGGTCACAAACGTGGCGTTGAGCGCTGTGCCCCCCGGCGAACGGGCCGGTGCGGTGGCGGTCGCAGCCGTCGAGATATTATTGTTGGCAGCGGATGCGATCGTCAGGGCCCCGCCGGCGTCCACCTTCGCGCTTGTTCCGACGTTGACGGCAGCGTTGTTGTCAAGGTCGGCAAAAAGGACCGCAGCCATGAACGGCGCTTCGAGGTCGAAGTTGTTTTTGGCGGCTTTGGCAGTGAGGTTGGCCTTGATCTTCGCCGTGGCGTCGATCTTCATGTCAGCTCCCGACTTGAGCTCACCGTTCACATTGACTGTGGCAAGGCCGGTCTGATCGCTGATGACGATGGCAACAGCGGGGATGGACTGGCCTTTGCTCCACTTGATCAGGTCCATCCAGCCCAAATCGGTGCCGACTTTGGCGCCCACCGTACTGGCAGCGGAAAGCGTCATCTTTTGAGCTGCTTCGAGCTTGGCCCCGGATTCGATCGTCACGTCGGCTGTGGCGCTGAGTGACGTGAGCGAACCGTCAAAATTGACCGGCGCCAGATCGTTGAACAGCTCCATTGTCCAGTTTGTGGCAAACAGTTTGAGACTCGAAGTGATGGCAGTGGAATCGCGGAAATTTGCCGCCGTCGCCTTGACGCTCACATCACGGCCGGCGTTCACACGGCCGGAGCTCTTGACGGCAACCTTGGCCGTCGCGGATGCGTCGAAATCGACGTCGCCGGCAAAGTCGTGCTTGCTGGCATCATAGCTGTTCATGCCGCTGGAACTGGCTGTCAGGACAGCGTCACCGTGCGCGTCGATCGTTCCGGCGTGCTCGATCCCGGCCTCTTTGCCGCCGTAGGCGACTGCCTCCAGGCGCACGTCGCCAGATTCCGTGCGCGTCAGCTGAAGCGACGAGCCCGCGCCTGCGACACTGGCGTTCAGAGAGTCTGTATTGACAAGACCCGAGAAATCGACCGTTTTCGTGTCCAGCTTCGCGCCCGATTCCGTCTGAATTTTCGCGGCTTTCAGCGCGATGCCGTCAGGCGCTGTGACGCGCCCCTTGACAACGATCGAACCTTCGGGGTTGAGAGCGACGTAGCCCTGCTCCATCAGCTTGAACTGGGCGTGGCTCCACGGCTTTTCCTGGTCCATAATTGCATCATAGGTTTCCTGGTCGGCGATGATGGCAGAAAACTTGCCGGCGTTGATCGCGCCCTTCTCGCCGATGACCATGCCCTTAGGCGAGATGAACAGAAGATGACCGCCGATCTTCTTGGCCTGCGCTTTGAGCGCGTTGACCGTACCCTGCACGTCAATCTTGTCGTCAACAAAGTTATAGAGTTTGTTGGTGTTGCCGGGCAGTACCATGTTGGCGATGTCGCCCTGGCTGAGATTGAACTTTTTAAAGCGATTGAACGCGTTCGTACCGTTGGTCTTGGTCGTCGTGACGGTATGCTTATTGCCGCTCGTCTGTACCTTCGTCGAATTCGTCCAATCCTCGTGCACTTTCAATTCTGACGCTGCAAGAGGGATCGGCGACAGGATCGTGCTGGCTGTCAGCGCCGATGCGATGATCCGGTCGGCAAGGTTCAGCCGGCGTTCCTTGATGCGGGCCTTTTTCTTCTGTGCCATTGTGCCACCTCAGTCTTTATGGACTCGGTTTGCGGCCGCATCGACGGCGGCCGGATTTGTTCCTCGAACATTGCGTATCCGAAAATACGGGATAAGAGTAATAAACACACTTCACCAGTTGCAAATTTTAACAGATTTAAGGTCAGCGGTAAATACCTTTACTATTGTAGTTTCATGCAATTTCTCTGCACAAATCTGTACAAAACAGAAACAGGTTTTAGAAACAAATTTTGCAGCCCGTAATAAATCAATTGAAATCTCACCTTTCTGGTAGTATGATTATGACTGATTTTGAATGCAGAAAACTTTTTTAGCGCTTTCCTGACAGCCAAATACCGTCAATCCCCTTTTGACATCAGATTTTTCGTTTTCATTTTACGTTCCACGTGAAACTTTTTTCTTTCCGCTCATATTTTCGCAAGCGATTTTTATGTGAATCATTCGCGATTCACATGTCTTTTTCCAGGATCATTCTTCTGTTGAGGGAGTGTGTAATATGAATTTTCTTAACCGTTGCGTTTTGGTGGCGCTGCTGGCGTTCGGAGTTCTCTCCCAGCCGGGGCTTGCCGTGGACGATGCCGGTCGCGATCTGCGTGAGATGCAGGAGCAGAATCGCCGCCGCGAAGTCCTGGACACCGCTCATCAGGAGTTGGAACGTCGAGCCGCCGAAAAGCAGCCAGAGGAGCGCGAAAAGAAGCTGGCTCCGGAGGTACCTGAAGTCAGCTTTGAACTGAAAAAAGTGATCCATACGCCCTCACGCGTACTGAGCGAGAAAGAGTTGAGCGAGATTTTCTCCAAATATGAGGGTCGCGTCGTTTTTCTCAAAGACCTGTACGCTCTTCTTGACGAGGTGAACGCGCTGTATGAGCGAAAGGGTTACATCGTCGCGAAAGCGTTCCTGCGGCCGCAGAATATCGAAAACGGCACTGTGGAAATCACACTCGTCGAGGGCGAGACAGAATCAGCCGAGATCGCCGGCAACGAAACGACAAATGAAAGCTACATCCGCGCGCGTGTTCCGCTGAAAAAAGGCGAAGTATCGAACTTCAGACAGCTGCAAAAACGCCTGGGCCGATTCAACACACTGAATGACGCGCAGCTCCGCATAGAGATCGCGCCAGGCACGGAGTTCGGTAAGACGCGCTACATGCTCACGGTCGTCGAGCCCAAACAGGTGGGCGGTTCGATCTTTGCCGACAACGCCGGTTCGCGCGATTCCGGCAGGGCGCGCGTCGGATTCTCGGTAACAAACCGCAGTCTGACCGGCAGGCGCGACGCATTGTCGGTCTCCGGTGTCATGTCCGAAGGATCGCGGGCAGGGTATCTGAGCTACACTACTCCGATCGGCTCGGCCGGCGGCACGTTGGAAGTTTCTGCCGGAGCTAATCAAGTGCATAACGTGCGCGGGCCCTGGCACGGTATTGCCGACATCCGCAGTTACGCACAATCGTTCACAGCCAGATGGTCATATCCGTGGCATGCGGGGCCAAAGGGACGGCAGGGCTATTTCATCGAGTACGCATACCGCCGCAATCGCACGAAAGTGGACGGCATCGACACGACGAACAACCGCACCCACAGCGTCACCGGCGGCGTCGAGTTCCTCACTTACTGGAACCACGCACTGCTCTACCACAGCTGGAGCGTTGCCTATACGAACAAGGACAATCACGTTTTTGACGAAAAGTCGCACTATATGCTGTACAAGCTCTACGCCCTGTACCAGAACATCGACCCGAGAAACGGGCGTACGCTCTCGGCAAGAATCAACGCGGGCTGGGGCAGCAGCGACACCGATTCGTCCGACATGATGTCGATCGGCGGCAGTTCCTCGGTGCGCGGCTACGATAAAGACATCATCTCTGCCGACGGCGGTGCTTCCATCAACCTGGAGTATTCGATCCCCGTCTCCCGTGACCGCAAATGGCAGGTGTTCGGCTTTATCGATTACGGCTTCCTCTGGGACGATGACAATCTCAACGACGACAGCTATCTGATTTCAACCGGCTTTGGACTGAAGGCCCAGTTCGCGCGCAACGCTTTGCTCAATTTGACGTTCGGGTTCCCCCTGAAGCGGACAA
>JAEEUD010000078.1 GCA_016286835.1 Pyramidobacter sp.
ACTACTTCAAGGGCGGCTGGCTGGAGAGGGCGCAAAGTTCGTAATGAGTAATTAGTAATTAAAAAACTAAAAACAGGACCAAAACCCAAAAACAAACCACAAAAATCAAAGGACGGTGGGGAATTGAGTTTTTGTGATGAAAGGCGGGAGGAGATGGAATTTGTTGTCAGCGACGTGCTGAGCGCCGACGCACGGGCTATCCGCGAGGAGGTGTTCATGCGCGAGCAGGGTTATGTTGACGAGTTCGACGCCATCGACGCGCGCGCGTTTCACCTCGTGCTTTACGTTGACGGCGCGGCGGCGGGCTGCGGGCGCTTCTTTGCGGGAGATGCGCCGGGCGAGTGGATCCTCGGGCGAGTTGCCGTACGGGCGCCGCTGCGCCGGCGCGGACTGGCCGGACGGATCGTGCGCGAGGCCGTCGCGCGCATGAAAGAACTGGGTGCGGCGTCGGTCCGTCTGGGCGCGCAGCAGTACGCGACGGGGCTGTACGAAAAATGCGGCTTCGTCCCCTGCGGGCCGGTCTACCTTGACGAGGGCAACCCGCACGTGCCCATGTGTTTACGGCTGCCGCACAGCGGCAAATGATGAGTACGAGAAACGGAGGAACGTTCATGAATCCGCAGCACGCACGCCTTCTGGCCGCGGCGATCGAGTACGACCGCGGCGACGCCAGACGCATCCAGCACTTTGTCAAAGTCCACGACCTCGCCGCCGCCATAGGCGCCCTCGAAGGCCTGGACACACATGCGCAGTTTGTCCTCGAAACGGCCGCGATCCTGCACGACATCGGCATCCATCAGGCCGAGGTCGTCCATCACAACGGCCACGGCAAGTATCAGGAGATCGAAGGCCCCATCGTCGCCGAGAAGATCCTGCGCGAACTGGGCGGCTACACGGAAGACGAGATCGAGCGCGTCAAGTTCCTGATCGCCCATCACCACACCTACGACGGCGTGGACGGGTTGGACTGGCAGATCCTGCTCGAAGCCGACTTCCTCGTCAACGCCTACGAGGGCAGCAAGGCGGCCGCCGTTCCCGGCATGAGGGAAAAACTGTTCCGCACCAAAACCGGCCTCGCGTTCCTCGACGCGATGTTCGACCCCACGGCCTACAATCCGCCGGCGGGGTTGCCGTAAAGTTTAATTCTGTCTGACACGCAGACACGAACAACGCCGGAGCGCTGAAATAACTCTCAGCACTCCGGCGTTGTTGTTTTTAATTACTAATTACTAATTGATTAGATCCCGCCCAGCTTCAGCAGGGCCTTGGGCGCGCGGACGCGGAAGGTGTGCAGGTCGTTGACGACCTGGCTGACCTGGATGTCGCAGGTGGCGCTGAGCAGACGGTAGGCGTCGGGGAAGCTCAGGCCGGTCTTCTTCATCAGGTAGTTCACCATGTCCTCGACGGCCGCGTGGACGCCGTCCTTGAACTCCTTGGCCGAGGCGATCGTGTACATGCTGTCGGCCGTCTCCACCATCGGGCGCTCCAGGCGCGTGCCCTTGAGCACGGTCACCTTCATGAGGATCTTGCCGGCGGTCTCGATGCCCGTGCCGCTCAGCTCGCCGTCGCCCATGCAGGCGTGCAGGTCGCCGACGGCCAGCAGCGCGCCCTTGACGGCGACGGGCAGGTACACCTTGGAGCCGACGGTGATGATCTTGGTGTCCATGTTGCTGCCATGGTCGCCCGGCACGGCGCAGTGGATATCGCCGCTGCGCGGGGCGACGCCGATCACGCCCATCATCGGCGTCAGCGGCAGGTCGATGCCGGGCGCGAAGTGCGCGTAGCCGCCCGAGATGGGGATGATCTTGGTATTCGGCTCGGTGATCTTCTCGCCGAGCACGCCGAGGCCCTTCGACGTGACCATCACGCCCTGCGGCGCGAAGTCGATCTTGAGGATCTCGACGCAGAGCACGTCGTCCGGCTCGGCGCCGTTCACGTAGATCGGGCCGACGGAGCAGTCCATGATCGAGATGTCGATGTCGGGACGCTTGATGGATTCGTTCTTGATCTGCCCGCTGTAGCAGTCGTCGGTCTCGACCATGAAGATCTCGCCGTCGTCGACGAAATACGCGGGCTTATTGTTCTGGTTGAACGAGAAGATGACTTTGTCTTTCGCGAAGACCTGCATATCAGTCCACCAGCTTTACCAGGCCTTGGGCAGCATGCCCATGAGGTCGAAGATGGCGTACACGGCCGCGCCGCAGAAGAGCACGATGAGCAGCGTCTGCACCCAGCCGGCGCTGTACCAGCCGCACTTCCACTCCGGCTCGATGTCGCCGCTCTTGCGCGCGCCGTTGAGCATCATCACGGGCAGGATCGACATGATCACGCCGCCGAACGTGCCGGCCAGGTAAATGGCATCGACGAAGCCGACCATGCCGCTGTACGCCAGATAGAACGGCGGCACGCAGACGAGGATGACGGAGACGAGGCGCGTGAAGAAGTTGGTCTCATCCTTGAAGTGGAACATGTCGACGATGTTGGTGAGGAAGCTGCCGCCGACGGCCCAGTACGAGGTCATCATCGCGCACAGGGCGAAGATGTTGGCGACGAAGAACGCCCACTTGCCGAGCGCGTCGCCCCAGGCGATCGTGGCCACTTCGGTGACCTTCTCGGGGCCGGTCAGGGAGATGACGGCCAGAGGCACCAGCGCCAGCAGCACGGCGGTGAGGAACATGCCCATGACGATGGCGGGAGCCAGTTTCTTGGGATCGTGACGCAGGCCGCGGGCCATCTCGGGCACGGCGTACTGCGCGATGTAGCAGAAGATCGCGACGTTGAAGACGGGCACGGCGTACGTCCAGTTGGTGTAGATCGCGCCGTTCACGTTGGCTTTGTCCGACAGGAACGAGGCGGCGATGATGACGCCGACCATCACCATCATGCCGGTGCTGATGATCTTTTCAGCGACGCCGGTGGCCTTCAGGCCCAGCCAGACGACGATGATCGCGGGTACGGCGAAGATGAGGCTGCCCATCTGATTGGGGATGCCCAGCAAGGCCGCAAGAATACGGCCGCTGCCGCTCATGTAGGCGATCATGCAGCCGATCGAGTTGGCGGCCACGGAGATGAAGACCAGGATCGCTCCCAGCTTGCCGACATAGCGGTCAGCGAGGCCGGGCAGCTGCATCGGCTTTTCGGTGCGCAGCGTCGTCTCGGCCACGTAGAGCATCGAGAACGTGGTGAACACGCCTGCGACGATCAGCCACATCAGCAGGATCGGCCAGCCCGCCTTGCGGCTGGAGTAGGCCAGTCCGAGGATGCCGGAGCCGATATTCGCTCCGACCACGATCATCGCGGCTTCCCAGAACGTCAGCTTATGGACCTTCAGCGCAGAACTCTGTTCATTGTTGCTCATGCTTTACAAACCCCCTTCAAATTTTGCACGCATGACCTTATCACAAACTTGTGAAATCGTTCTTTCGTGCTTGAATAAATTATACCACGTCCTTTTGATGATGTAAAACAACAAAACACAGATATAAGATCGCTGAATAGGGACGGAAGGCAGATACGTTTTGTCGGGACGGTGATGCTCGAGTCTCGAAAGGAGCGATTCTGCTACAAAAAAAGGAAAGGAACACTTTTGTTTTGAGACTTCTCTTTTATGTGAGAAAGTGATAGAATGCCAGTTAAGATTTCATTTAGATTCAAAAAGACTATGAGGTAAAGAGTATGGCGCCCATTCTTGATGTCACAGACCTGCGCACGGTCTTTCACGCCGAAGGGAAAACGATCCCGGCTGTCGACGGCGTCAGTTTCCATATCGACAAGGGCGAGACCCTGTGCCTTGTCGGCGAATCGGGCTCGGGCAAGAGTGTGACGTCGCTCTCCGTGATGCGTCTGATCCCGCCGCCCGGCGAGTATGCTGGCGGAAAGATCCTCTTTGAGGGCGAAGATCTGCTGCGGAAAACAGAGAAAGAGATGTGCGCGATCCGCGGCAACAGGATAGCGATGATCTATCAGGAACCGATGACCTCGCTGAACCCGCTTTTTACCGTGGGGATGCAGCTGCGCGAAACGCTGCGGAAGCATCAGCGGCTCAGCGCCCGGGAAGCGCAGGCGCGCGCCGTCGAGATGCTGGGGCTCGTCGGGATCCCCGATCCGGGTCAGCGTATCCGCGAATTCCCCTGGCAGATGTCCGGCGGCATGAGGCAGCGCGTGATGATCGCCATGGGGCTGTGCTGCCGTCCGCGGCTGCTGATCGCCGACGAGCCGACGACGGCGCTCGACGTGACGATCCAGGCGCAGATCCTCGATCTGATGCGCCGGCTGAAGCGCGAACTGGACATGACGATCCTGTTCATCACGCACGATCTCGGCGTCGTTGCCGAGATGGCCGACCGTGTCGCCGTGATGTACGCGGGACGGATAGTCGAGGAGGCGCCGGTGCGCGTTCTCTTCGCAAAACCGCGTCATCCTTACACGCGCGGGCTGATGGACTGCATCCCCGACCCGGGACGGCCGCGCGGACAGCTGCACGTCATCAGCGGCGTTGTTCCCGCTCCCGACCGCTATCCTACGGGCTGCCGCTTCCATCCGCGCTGTCCGTACGCGCGCCCGCTCTGCGCAGAAGAGGCGCCGCCGATGAGAAAGCTTGGCGCGTCTTCCGCTGCGTGTCATTTTCCGCTCGGAACGGAGGCAGCGTCATGACGGGACAGCGCACGGCACAGGAAAACCTGCTCGAAGTCCGCGGCCTCGTCAAGGATTTCCCCCAGCGCGGCGGGCGCGGTACGGTGCACGCACTGCGCGGCGTGTCGCTTACGATCCGCCGCGGTGAGACGTTCGGTCTGGTCGGCGAGAGCGGCTGCGGAAAGACCACGCTTGGACGCATCATCGTGCGTCTTGAGACGCCCACGGCCGGCAGCGTGACTTTTGCGGGAACGGACCTGCTTGCGTCGCGCGGGGCGGCGCTCAGGCGTCTGCGCCGCGATGTGCAGATGATCTTTCAGGATCCGTTCGCTTCGCTTGATCCGCGCATGACCGTCGGCGCTCTCATCGAAGAGCCGCTGATCATCCACGGCCTTGGCGATGCGCGGGAGCGTCGCGCGCAGGTGTGCGAATACCTAGAGCGCGTCGGGCTGCGTCCCGAGCATTACGGCCGCTATCCTCACGAGTTCTCGGGCGGGCAGCGTCAGCGCATCGGCATCGCCCGCGCGCTGATCCTTCGTCCCGCGCTCGTCGTCTGCGACGAGCCGGTATCGGCGCTCGACGTTTCGGTGCAGTCGCAGATCCTTAACCTTCTCGATCAGCTGCAGAAGGATCTGGGGCTGACATATCTGTTCATCGCCCACAGTCTCAGCGTCGTACAGCACATCTCCGACCGCATCGGCGTCATGTATCTGGGCAGGATCGTCGAGATCCTCGATTCGGGCAGGCTGTTCAGCCGGGCCGCGCATCCCTACACGCAGGCGCTCCTTTCGGCAGTCCCCAGACCCGATCCCGAGACGCCGCGCGAGCGGATCATCCTCGGCGGCGAGATGCCTTCTCCCGTCGATCTTCCCGGCGGATGCGCGTTCCATCTGCGCTGTCCGAAAGCCCGGCCGTGCTGCGCCCTTGAAGATCCGCCCCTGCGTACTCGCGGCGGGCACAGCGTCGCCTGCTGCCTCGTGCAGCTGGAAGGAGACGAATAACATGGAAAAAACCGGTATCTGCCGCCTGGCCGACCTGCTGACAGCGTTGCGCCGGCGCAGCCTGGATCCCGCTGATGAGGAAGCCGCGCGGCTGTGCCTGCTCGACGGACTGGGCTGCATGATCTACGGAGCGGCGATGGAAGAAGCGCCGCGCTTTGCCGCTGCCGTCAGGGCCATGAGCGGAGAAGGAAACATCGCCGTGCCCGGTGCATCCGGGCGCTTCAGTGCGGAAAACGCCGCTCTGCTGGGCGGCACGTACGCGCATCTGCGTGAGCTCGACGACGTGCATTACGCCATCGTCCATTCCGGAAGCGTCTGCGTGCCCGTGGTCGTCTCGCTGGCGCAGAAGTTCGGCAGTTCGCTCCGCGAAGTCCTCGTCGCTCTCGTCGTCGGCGTCGAAGCGATGGTCCGCGTCTCGCGGGCAATGGATTTTCTTGACCACCGCCAGCGCGGCTGGCACGGCACGGCCACCTGCGGCGCGTTTGGCGCGGCGGCTGCCGCAGCTGCGCTGATGGATCTTGACGCCGAGGGATGCGCAAACGCGATGGGGATCGCCGGCAGCCGCACGGGCGGTTCATGGGCCTTCGCCGCCGACGGCGCGCTGACCAAGCGGCTTCATCCCGGACTGGCGGCCCGTGACGGCATCGTCAGCGCCTTTTTCGCCGCTTCCGGCATCCGCGGCCCGCACTACGTTCTTGAAGCGGACGACGGCGGTTTCCTGACGATGATGTCACGATCCCGCGATCTGTCGCAGCTCGACGCACCTATGCCCGAACTGGCGATCCGCGAGGTGGAGTATAAATGGTTCGCGTCGTGCAAGTCGGTCCACTCGCCGGTGACGGCGGCGACGGAGATCTTCCGCTCACATCCCGTCTGCGACCCGGACGGGATCGCAGACATCGCCGTCGAGGTCAATCAGTCGGCGCTCTCGATGGCCGGGCGCAACTACGACAGCGGCTCGGTCGTTTCCGCACAGCTGAGCATCCCCTACGGTGTCGCGCTGGGACTGGCCGGACGCAGCGGCCGGGCAGCCGACTACATGCCCGACGTGCTGAAACGTCCGGAGCTGCGGGCTCTTGCCGATAAGACGCGGGTATACCGCACCGACGAGTTCGACGAGATCCGCATGAAAGAGCATAAAAGCGCCTGCCGCGTCACGGTCACGTGGAAGGACGGAGAAAAGAGGTCGTGCAAAGTCACAGAGCCGAAAGGCTCGTTTGCCAATCCGCTCTCGAAAGACGACATTCTTTTCAAGGCAACGGAACTGCTCGACTTCGCGCTCGGTGCCGGACGGAGCGGGCCCGTCATCGACGCGTTCACGAACAGTCCGGCGGACGTGCCGTTCCGCGAACTGATGCCGCTGCTGCTCCCGAAGGAGGAATAACATGGCTCAAGGCGAGAACCGGGGAGGATTTTTCGAGCAGATCCAGGGAAAGATCAATCCCGTCGTCCTGAAATACTACTACAACGAGCGCGTCAGCACCTCGTTCCGCTCGTTTGCCTATCTGCTGCACGTCATGCAGGCGCACGTCCTGATGCTCGGCCGGCAGGGCATCATCCCCCGCGTGACGGCGGGAAAGCTGCTGGCCTGCATGGAGCGTCTGGAGCGGAGCGATCCGCAGATGGATCCTTCGCTCGAAGACCTGTACATCAACCTCGAGCACCTGATCGCATCCGACGTCGGCAAAGACGTCTGCGGCTACATGCCCGTGGCCCGCAGCCGCAACGACGTTGAAGCGGCGATGTGGCGCATGGAGCTGCGCGACGTGATGCTCGATCTGGCCGGGGCGCTTCTTATGCACGTGCGTACGCTGCACCGCCGCGCCGAAGAGACGAAGGAGGCTCTGTTCCCGGGCTACACATACGGCCAGCAGGCCATGCCGGTGACGATGGGGCATTATCTGCTCGGCATCTCGGCGGCACTGCTGCGCGATACGGAACGCGTGCTCGACTGTGTGGACCGTTTCAACCTCAATCCGCTCGGCGCCGCGGCGATGGCCGGGACCAGTTATCCCATCGACCGCGAGCTGACTGGGCGACTGCTGGGATTCGACGGCGTCTGGGAGCACGCGCAGGACGCGATCTCCAGCGACGACTACATGCTGGAAGCGGCGGGAGACGCCGTGATCGCGCTGACGACGCTTGCCCGACTCGCCGAGGACATCATCAACTGGTGCTCCAACGAAGCGGGGTTCGCCGATCTGCCCAACGATCTCATCGACTCCAGCACCATCATGCCGCAGAAGCGCAATCCTGTCGTCTGCGCGACGGTCCGCGCTCAGGCGCGTCTCGCCGCCGGGCGTTACGCTG
>JAEEUD010000079.1 GCA_016286835.1 Pyramidobacter sp.
CCGCTTCGTTTCGGGGTGATCGCCCGTTGACGAAGCGGAGAATTTTTTGTAAAATGTACAAAAGTTTATTCTGAGTGACGAGGTGTTGCACAATGGAAGCGAATAAATTGCAGGATCTGCTGCGCGCCAATCTTGATTCGTTGCCCTCGAAAGCGCGTCGCGTCGTCGAATACCTGCTCACGCACATGCGCGAGGCCGCCTTCATCTCCATCGGCGACGTGGCGGCGACGCTGGGCGTGAGCAAGGCGCAGCTCGTGCGCGTGGCACGCATCCTCGGCTTTCAGGGCTATGCCGAGCTGAAAAGCGCGCTCAAGGAATCTGTGCTGGAACAGGTCAATCCTGCCGCCATGCTGGCGCGCGCGATGAGCGAGGAGGGCGACCTGTCCGAACGGATCCGCCAGATGGAACACGCCAACCTCGAAGACACATGGAAGCGTTTGCGCATCGAGGACGTGCGCGCGTTCTGCGAGCTCGTCAAAAATGCAAACGGTATCTACTGCGCTGGCTGGAGCATCTCCGGCATGATGGCCGAGTGTCTGCACAGCCGCCTGCGCGAGCTGGGTCTGCGCGCGCACCAGATGTATCCCGGTTCCGGCTGTCTGACGCTGATCGAACAGGCCCGCAGCATCCGCTCCGACGACCTCGTGATCGCGTTCGATCTGCCCAGCTATTCCGTGCTGCTCACCGAAGCCGTCCAGAAAGCCCGCGAGCACGGCGCCCCTGTCGTCACGATCACCGACAGCCCCGCCGCGCCCGTCTGCAGCAGCGCCACGCTGTCTTTCTTCGTCAGCGACAACAGCCCCACGTTCGGCAGCAGCCTGATCGGTCCGCTCTTTTTGATCCACATCCTCACCTCGCGCCTCTCGCTCGACCTCGGCGATGCCGCCATGAAGGCCCTCGCCGAGCAGAGCCAGTGCCTCCGCGACGAGCGTCTGTACTATCCCGTCTACGCGCTGCGCTACTGAGCGGACGCGAACAAGAGAACAAATCCGCACGGGCGGCCCTAAAAAGCCGTCCGCTTTTTTCGTGCCTGCGGGCGCGGGAGTGCAAAAAAGAGCGCCGGAGGGAACCGGCGCTCTTTTCATTCATATTCTTGTCATTGTGGTGGAGCGGCCCTGCTTTTACGGCATCAGCACGCCGGGCAGCCAGACGGAGATCTGCGGCACCAGCGTGAGCAGCACCAGCATAATGAGCAGCGCGGGGAAGAAGGGCATGAAGCCCTGCACGACCTCTTCGATCTTCTGGTGCGTGATGTCGGCGAGGATGTACAGTCCCATGCCTACCGGCGGCGTGGCGATGCCGATGGTGAGGGCGAAGCACATCAGCACGCCGAGCTGCAGCGTGCTGACGCCCAGCTGCGCCATCAGCGGCAGGAGGATCGGCGTGAGCAGGATCATCGCACTGGCTGCCGACATGAAGCAGCCAAGCAGCAGAAGCAGCAGGTCGATGAGGATGAGCACGACGAACTTGTTCTGCGTCAGGCTGAGGATCAGCGCGGCCAGTTTGTTGGGCAGCATCTCCATCGTCAGGATGTATGACATCGTCGAGGCGAAGCCGAAGAGGATCAGACTTGATGAGGCCATCACCATCGATTCGCGCACGGCGTGCCAAAGAGCCTTCCATTTCAGCGTGCGGTAGATCACGCCCAGCAGGATCGAGTAGAGCACGGCGACGACGCCGGCTTCGGTGGGGCTGACGACCCCGCTTGTCATTCCGAAAACGATGATGACGGGCGCCAGCAGCGACCACACGGCCTTCTTGAAGATGTTCCAGCGCTCGCGCATCGGCGTGTACTGCCCGCGCGGGAAGATGTCGGGCCGTCTGACAGCGATGCGCGCGCACATCAGCATGAGCGCGATCGTGATCGCCACGCCGGGCAGGATGCCGGCCAGGAACAGGCGGGCGATCGACGTGTTGGTAACGACGCCGAAGAGGATGAAGAAGACGCTGGGAGGGATGATCGGGCCGACCATCGACGAGGCCAGCGTGATGCCCGTGCTGTATTTGAGGTCGTAGCCGTTGTCGGTCATCGATCTGATCTCGATCGGGCCGAGCGCGGCGCAGTCAGCTGCGGCCGCGCCGGAGATGCCGGCGAAGACCATCGAACACAGGCAGTTGACGTGGGCCAGGCCGCCGGGCCAGTGGCCGACGCAGGCGTTGGCGAAGCGGAAGATCTGATCGGCAACGCCGCAGACGCCCATGATGTTGCCGGCCATCATGAAGAAGAACAGCGCCAGCAGATTCCAGGCCATTGCGCCGTCAATGACGCCCTGCGCGATCAGATACATCGGCATGTCGGAGAGGAAACAGCCGACCGCCGCCGAAGCGCCCATGGCGATGATGACGGGCGCTTTCAAAAACAGCAGGACGATGAGGGTGATGATCAGCGCGGCGGATACCATTTACAGCTCGCCTCCTTCGGCAGAAGCGTGTTTTTCTTCGGGCTCGCCCTTGACGATCTTCCACAGGTTCCAGAGCCCGTTGTAAATGATCGCGAGGCCCAGGAGGTACACGGGGAGAAGATTGGTCTCCGGGGGAAATGGCAGATACTGCTCGGGAGCGGCCATGCCGACCAGCTCTGTATAGTCATAGACAGCCCAGAGCAGGACGCCTCCAAAAACGACACAGAGCGCATTGACGATAAACTCGACGAAACGTCCCAGGGCAGGCGGCAGGTAATCGACGACGATACCGACGCGCGTTTCGGTGCCTTTGAGGAAGTGCGAGGCGACGCCGGGCACGACGGAGAACAGGCCGAGGAACGTGAGCAGCTCGACCGTCCAGGCGACGGGCTTGCCCATGGCGCGCGAGACGATCTGGAGCGTGGCGACGGCGATCATCAAGCAGCCGTTGAAGCCGAGCAGCCAGTCAAGGCACGCGGCTATTTTCTTTGCCAAGATGGATCTTCCTTTCTGTTCAACTGTTTCAAGAAAAGATGACGCTGTTAAAAGGATTCTCTTTAACTGTGACGCGCCTGTGCTAGAATTGGGACACGATACCATCAAGGGGAGGCGCGTTCCTGTGAGAACGATGATTGCGTACTGCGGGCTGGACTGCGGGCAATGCGACGCGTACCGCGCCACGATCGGCGACGATCAGACGCTGCGCGAGAAGACGGCAAAGGCATGGTCGGAGATGAACCACGCCGAGATCCTGCCCGAACACATCAACTGCGAGGGCTGCCGCACCGACGGGATCAAGTTCGTGTACTGCGAGAGCATGTGCCCGATCCGCCGGTGCGCCCTGAGCAAGGGCATGACGACCTGCGGCGACTGCGCGGAGCTGGAAACGTGCGAAAAGGTCAGACCGGTTCTCGACAACGTTCCCGGGACCCGCGAAAACCTGCGCGGCTGAGTGGCCTTTGCAAAAGCGAATGTACAGAAGAAGCGGGCGGAGCTGTCAGAGAAGTTCCGCCCGCTTCTGCGCGTCAAAGGTCAGAAAAAGCTACTGGATGGCGCGAACACGCGCGGCGTATCCCTTGGGGATGTAATCCTTGTTTTCGAGCTCCTCGATGAAGGGCTCCATCTTGGCGCGCCACGGAGCAAGATCGGTCTCGATCAGCTCGACGCCGTATTCCTTCTTCATCTTTTCGATGATCTCGCCGCTCTTGTTGAGCGCCTGGTCGGTCACGTAGTCGCCGGCCTTGTTGATCTCATCGAGCAGGATCTCCTGCTGCTCCTTGGTCAGCTTCTGGAAGGCGCGGTCGTTCATGACCACGGCCACCTGCTGGGGATATTCGTAGGTGATCGTCAGATAGGGCGCGACCTCGCAGAACTTGAACAGGTACGCGTCGACGACGGGGCAGGTAACGGCGTCAACGGTGCCCTGCTTGAGCGCCAGATACGTCTCGGTGTAGGGGATGACGGTGACGGCGCAGCCCAGCTGCTCCCAGGCGCGGACGCTGGTGGGGTTGGAGTTCATGCGCAGCTTCAGCCCCTTGAGATCGTCGATCGAGCGGATCGGCTTGCGCGAGCAGATCACGCGGAAGGGACCGCGCAGCCAGTTGCGCTTCGTGTTGACGACACGCAGGCCGGCCTTTTTGAGCATCGGTTCTTCGACCTCTTTTTCCATGTCGCTGAGCAGGAACTTGCGGTAGTGCTCGTTGTCGCGGAACATGTAGGGCACGGCAGGCGCGCGCAGGAGCGGCGCGTACATGTCGTAATAGCCGTAACCGTCGGCGTAGAAGTGCTGCACGCCGCGGATCATGTTTTCGACCTGCTTCTTGGCGTCGCCGAGCACTTCGCCGAAGTAGCACTGGATCTCCACTTCGCCGTTCGTGCGGGCCTTGATGTTGTCAGCGGCCTGCTGAAGAGCGACGCTCTCGGGGTGCGTGGCGATCATCTTATTGCCGAGCTTCAGCCTGGTGACGGCCTCAGCCGAAACGGCGCTCAGCGCCACGGCGGTGAACAGGGCGAACAGGGCAAAACGTTTTTTCATGTGATAACTCTCCCTTCGAATGATAAATGCGAGCCTGAACTGTTCAAAGACAGAGGACTCCTGCAAAATTATACCGAAAATCGGACGTTTGTGAATAGTCTTTTTCAAAACTATTCCGCGGGCCAGACGTAGGCTTCGGGATGGCGGTTTTTCAGGCTGGGCAGCTGCTCGCGCACCTGATCGACGTAATCGGTGTCGATCTCGGCGTAGATGACCTGCTCGCGGTCTTCGGCGCAGGCGATCGTGACGCCCCACGGATTGATGATCATCGAACGGCCGTAGGCCTGGAAGGCCGGTTTCTTGCCGAACTGGCCGGGCGCGACGACGTAGCACTGGTTTTCGATCGCGCGCGTCTTGAGGATGCACTCCCAGTGGTCCTTGCCCGTGAACATCGTGTAGTTGGCGGGCACGAACAGCACTTTCGCTCCCTTGAGCGCCATGATGCGGTAGATCTCCGGGAAGCGCATGTCGTAGCAGATCGACAGGCCCACCTTGCAGAACTCGGTGTCGCAGACGACGACCTTATTGCCGGACTTTTTCGTGTCCGACTCGCGCGTGGAAGGTCCGTTCTTGATCTCCACGTCGTACATGTGGATCTTCTCGTACTTGCCGGCCAGCTTGCCGTTCGGGTCGTACAGCAGCGTCGTGTTGTATAGCTTGGTCTCGCCATGGATCACCTCGCCGATGCTGCCGCAGTGCAGCCAGATCTTGTGCTGCTTCGCCTTGGCGGCGAAAAATTCGCTCATCGGGCCGGGAACGGGCTCGGCGCTGGCGAACGTGCCTTCCTTGCTGCCGCAGAAATGCACGTTTTCGGGCATCGACACGAACTGCGCGCCGCGAGCGGCGGCTTCGTCGATGAACTTGCCGACCTTGTCGAGGTTGGCCTGCTTGTCGGCCTGCGAGTCGATCTGGATGACGGCCATCAGGAACTTGCTCATGCGTTTTTCCTCCTGAAATAGAGTTTCACGTGGAACTATTTTGCGTTCTTCTCGAAGTACTCTTTGATCAGCGCGCCGGCGCGGGTCACGTCTGCCATGTGCTCGCCCTTGGCGATGCGCTCGCGCTTGCCCGGTTCGGTGGCCTGGATCTCGATGGCGCGCCTGCACACGGATTCGGCTTCCTCGGGCGGCAGCACGACGAAGCCGTTCTCGTCGCCCAGCACGATGTCGCCGGGATTGACGCAGACGCCGCAGCAGGTGACGGGCGTGTTGATCTCGCCGTCAAGGCCGAACAGGCGCGTCGTGATCGCAGAAAGGCGGCGGTAGAGCACGATCAGGCCGTACTCGCGGATCTCATCGATGTCGGTGGCCGCGCCGTCGACGATGACGCCCTCGACGCCCGAGACGTGCAGCGCCCACGAGACCACGCCGCCCAGCGCCGCGTACTGCTGATCGCCGGCGCGGTCGATGACCAGCACGTCGCCGGGGCCGACCATCTCGGTGACTTTGTGCAGCAGCGTGCTGTCGTTCGACGCCAGCTTGCAGGTGACGGCGCGTCCGATGAAGCGCTTGCCGGGCAGCGAGATGAACAGCGGCTGGTTGTTGAAGCCGAAATTGCGGAAGTGGCCGATCGTCGCCGGTTCGGCGGCGCTGATGGCCTTCAGCTGTTCGTTGCTGAGCGAGACGACGTTGGGATTGATGATCATTTTGGGAAGAACATCTCCTTCTTGAAATGAAAAGCCGCGCCGGATAAAATCCTTTTGGGGAATTCATTGACAGCGGACTTTCGTGATGATAACATTATAATCATTGAAACGCATCCGTCAAGCGGAAAATTGTATTTCCTAAATAGAAGTTGGCTATAACGCGCCGCGTCCTGCCGCGAAAGCGGGGGAGCGGCGGTACGGACGTGCAGGCGCGAAGCGCGTCCGCGCGATCATCATCCAACAGGAGGAAGATTCATGATCATCATCAACCCCAGTGTCGTCACCCTGACCAACGAACAGCTTGCCGCGTTGAAAGGCACGGAGCCGGCGACGATCGGACATTTCCGCAGCTTCGGCTTCAATACCGTCGATCTGCACGTGACAAAGCCCGACTGCCGCATCATCGGGCGTGCCGTGACGCTGCGCATCCCCTCGATGGACTCCACGCTGTGCCACAAGATCGCCGAGTTCCTGGGGCCCGGCGACGTGCTCATGGTTGACCGCGGCGGCGACCTGCAGTACGCGCCCATTGGCGGCGGCGTCGCTTATTCCATCGACCACAGCCGTCCCGAGGCCGTCATCCTCGACGGCGCGATGACCGACGTGGCCGAGGTGGAGGAGCTTGCCACGCCGTTCTTCTACCGCCGCCTTTCGGCCATCACCACGCGCCGTTTCGGCTACGACGGCGAGATCAACACGCCCATCACCTGCTGCGGCGCACCCGTCAACCCCGGCGACATCGTTGTCGCCGACCGCAACGGCTTCGTCGTCATCCCTCCCGAAGAGGCAGTCGCAGCCTGCCGGGAAGCGCTTGCCCGCCAGAAGCGCGAGCAGGAGACGCTCAAGCCCTGGATCGACTCCGGCAAGACGCTGGCCTCGATGTCCGGCACCGACGAGCTGCTGGCCAAGGTCATGGGCAAGAAATAAGCGGCTACATACAAGAGCGGAGGCCCGATTTCGGACCTCCGCTCTTTGACATTCTTTGTGCTGCCTACATCATCATCGTGAAATCGGCTTCGTACTCCCACTCGTCGGTGAACACGTACTGATTGCTCACCAGCAGCGGCTTGTCGGCGCTGTCCCAGATGAAGCGGCGCACGCGCAGGATCGGCGTGTCCTCGGGCAGCTCCAGCAGGGCCGCGAAGCGCGGCGGCGGCACGCGCACAGCCAGACGCTCGTGCGACCGCCGGGCCGTGACGGAGAACTTGGACATCAGCAGCTCCTTCAGCGACATGAAGTCGCCAGCGGCCTTGAACACGTTCAGGTCATAGCGCGGATGGAAGAAGTTTTCCAGCAGCACCGTCGGCTTTTCTTCGATGCACTGAACGCGCACCAGCCGCGTCGCCGGTTCTCCCGCGTCCAGTTCGAGGAACTCGGAGATCTCGGCATCGGCGGGAACGGACAGATCGAGCTCGGCCGTTTTCGCCGTCAGCTTTCCCCAGTTCCGCTCGTAACACTTTAAAAATCCCGTTGCGATCAGCCACGGACTGGTGCGCGCCTGATCGGTGACGAACGTCCCCTTGCCCTGGCGGCGCACGACGAGCCCCTCGTTCTCCAGCACGCCGAGCGCCTGACGCACCGGCGCGCGGCTCGTGCCGTAGATCTTTTCCAGCTCGCTCTCCGTGGGCAGGAGCGCCCCGGGGCCGTATGTTCCGCCGCAGATCTTCATCTGCAAATCGCGGTAGATTTGAAAGTACAGAGGTATCGCCATGGAACGCACACCGCCTTTGTGTCAGAGTTCATTATAACGACGTAATATTATTAAAGCAGTTCCGTTCTGTCAAGTGTGAATAAATT
>JAEEUD010000080.1 GCA_016286835.1 Pyramidobacter sp.
GCGGCGGCACCAAGCTCTGCATCGACAAGGTGACCGATAAGCCCGTCTTCGAGATCCCCGTCTCCTATCCGGACCTCCTGAACATTTTCAATCTCGTCAGGGGGTATTCCGGCAAGATCGCCATCCTCTGCTATCCGAACATCTCCGATCAGATCCGGCGGCTGCGTGACATCCTCCAGTTCGATTACGATATTTTCAACATCACCAGCTGGAACGACCTGCAGAGCCAGATCGAGCAGATCCAGCGCGACGGCTATTCACTGGTCATCGGGGACGCCATCTCCGTTTCCTATGCCGCGCGCTGCGGCCTCCAGTCTATCCTTCTGGTGTCCGGCACCGAGAGCATCCGCGCCGCGTTTGACGATATTGCCCACGTTTACAGCTACTTTACGGGGATCCAGAAAGAAAACGGCTACCTGAAAGCCTATTTCTCCGCGGGCGATTCGGCGATCCTGTGCATGAACCTCAGCGGCGGCACCCTTTTCCGCCTTGGTTCTGTCACGGCCGCCGTCGAGAAGACCTGCCGCGCCATCCTGCCGCTGATGAAAAAGAGCAGGGAATACTCGCTGCAGAAAAAGGCGTCCGGCCACCTCATCCTGATCCGCGCGGTCCGGCTGCGGCATAACAACGAGGACTGCTGCTATTTCACGATCTCCGAGATCAGGCTGTCCTCCGCCCACCGGACCCGCTACGGAGGCATGGACGTCTACGAACGCTCGGAACTGCTGAACAGCGGCGCCGGCCGCAGCGTTGCCAATCTTCTCGCACCCACGCTCAACAGGCACAAAGATGCGCTGCGCTCCTCGCTGCCGCTTTTGATCACCGGAGAGATCGGCTCCGAGAAGAACGCCTTCGCGCGCCAGGTCTTTCTGCGCTGTTCCGCTCCCGAGGACGTGCTCTACGTCGTCCGCTGCGGAGAACTCAACCGCAAGCTGCTGTGGTACCTGCTGTCGGATATCCAGTCGCCGCTCTTTTCCCATCACACGTTCGTCCTCTTTGAAAACCTGCAGGCGCTCAGCGCGCCGATGCTCCTGATGTTCCTGCAGGATCTTCATGACTTTGAGCACAGCCTTCCGAGCCGCCTGCTGTTCACCTTCGGGATCAAACCTGACGACGACCTCTCCGGAGTCCACAGGATCCTGGAAACGCTCACCTGCAACGAGATCCCGCTGGCGCCGCTGCGTCAGCAGCCGCAGGACATCCACAGCCAGACGCTCCTTTTCATCAACGAACTGAACCGCATCAACGGCAATACGATCACCGGGATCGAACCGGAGGCGATCGGGCTTCTGGAAGCATATCCCTGGCCGTACAATCTGAAGGGACTCCAGCGGGTCCTCAAGAACGCAGCCGAGAACGCTCATTCCGCATGGATCACCTCCGCGGACATCCGCAAGATCCTGCACCAGGACGCTCAGGCGGAACGCCAGCTGCAGGCCAAGCAGCGTCATGAAACGCCGCAGAACCTTGATCTGAGCCGCACCCTTGAAGAGATCGAAACGGACATCGTCAACCACGTCCTGAACGAAGAAAATATGAACCAGACCCGTGCCGCCAAGCGCCTCGGCGTCAGCCGGACCACACTCTGGAGGATCCTGAAAAAATGAACGCAGGGCAAGCGTCGAGGCTCTCGAATCTCTGTCCTCTCCTTGGGACTGTTAAATTTAGTAAAATTATCGTCTGACCTGTCTTGACATTTATGGTCTTTTCTGCTATTCTGCTTTTCGTGATGAAGACGTTAGCACTCTGTTCGAGTGAGTGCTAATAAATCAAAAATCGCGAAAGGAGGGTGAGGCTCATGCTTACGGAACGCCAGTTGGAGATCGTCTTCGCGGTCGTGTACGAATACATCAAGACGGGCGAGCCGGTCGGGTCGCGCACGATCTCGCGCAAGTTCCTCAAGAGCCACAGCGCGGCGACCATCCGCAACGAGATGTCCGACCTGGAAGAGATGGGCTATTTCACCCAGCCTCATTCGTCGGCGGGGCGTCTGCCCACGTCGCAGGCCTATCGCGTCTACGTCAATTCCATCCTGCACCGGCCCACGACGCCGCCGCCGGAGATCGAACACTGGATCAGGCAGGTGTCGAGCCAGCTGCAAAGTCTGGACGAGCGTCTGGCCGAGGCAGCGCGCTTTCTGGGCCGCTTCACCCGCTGTTTCAGCGTTGCCGCCGTGGCGGCGATGGACGGGCTGAAGCTGCGCAAATGCGATTTCATCCGCCTTGCGCCGAGCGTGCTGCTCGTGGTACTGGTGGTGGAAAACGGCGCCGTGCGTCATTCGCGGCTGCGCATTTCGCCCGAGGTGACGCCCGAGCAGCTCGACGAGCTGTGCGGCGTGATCAATCATGCTGCGGCCGGTCATCCGTGGAACGGCGTGCGCGCCGAGCTGGTCGAATATCTTTCGCATCACTTCACCGAGAAATGGAACGAGCTCCAGCCCGTGTTCGACCACGTTGACGGGATGATGAACGACGAGTCGATGACGCTGTCCACCGGCGGCGTGCGCGAACTGTTCGCCGGCAGCGGCGAGGAGCAGACGGACGAACGCAGGGGCCGCATCGAAGCGATCTCGTCGCTGATGGACACGAAAGAGGACCTTGAAGACTTCATCAGCGATTACGCCAGCAGCGACGGCCTGCACGTGACGATCGGCGACGAGAACACGCGCCCGGACATGCAGGGCTGCTCGGTGATGATGTCCACGGCCACGGAGGGCGGCAAGAAGGCGATGGTCGGCCTGGTCGGCCCTATGCGCATGAACTACGCCAGCTCGATCGCCGTGCTCGAAGCCGTTTTGGACGGACTGAACCATCCCCGCACGGGGAAGGAGGAGACGTAAATGGATCAGGAAAAAGAGAAGACTCAGGCGGAGAACATCCCCGTCGAGGACGCGAACGAGGCGCCGCAGACGGAAGGTGCGCCCGATGAGAATCAGAAGAAGATCGACGAGCTGACCGCGCAGTACAATCAGATGCGCGAAGTGGCCGCGCGCGCACAGGCCGACGGCATCAACTACCGCAACTGGGCGGAGCGCGAGTTCAAGAGATTGAAGGCGTTCGGCAGCGAGCGGGCGGTGCTCGCCATGCTGCCCGTGCTCGACAATCTGGAGCTGGCGCTCGGCAACGCCGAGGCCGATCCGGCGAGCATCAAAGAGGGCGTGCGCATGGTGCGCTCTCAGTTCGGCGAAGCTCTGAAGAATCTCGGCGTGACCGAGATCGACCCGACGGGCAAGCCGTTTTCGCCACTTGAGCACGACGCCATGGGCATGGTGAACGTGTCCGACAAGGCGCAGGACGGAACGGTCTGCACGGTCGTGCGCAAGGGTTTTGCGATGGCCGACAAGGTCATCCGTCCGGCGATGGTCATGGTCGGACGCTATGTCGAGCCGCAGGACGACGCGGACAAACAGGAGCAGTAAAAAGGGAAATAGCGGGAGAGACCGCAGTTTCACATAAACAGGAACCACAAATTTTTGTATGAGGTGATTTACAATGAGTAAAGTCGTAGGAATCGATCTTGGCACCACCAACAGCTGCATCGCCGTCATGGAGGGCGACAACGTCACGATCATCCCCAACAGCGAAGGCGCGCGTACCACGCCTTCCGTCGTCGCGTTCACCAAGGAAGGCGAGCGCCTTGTCGGCCAGTTGGCCAAGCGTCAGGCGATCGTCAACGCCGACAAGACCATCATGTCCATCAAGCGTCACATGGGCAGCGACTACAAAGTCGACATCGACGGCAAGAAGTACACGCCGCAGGAGATCAGCGCCATGGTGCTTCAGAAGATGAAGCACGACGCCGAGGACTATCTGGGCACGACCGTCACCGACGCGGTCATCACCGTGCCGGCCTACTTCACCGACGCGCAGCGTCAGGCCACCAAGGACGCCGGCGCGATCGCGGGCCTGAAGGTGCTCCGCATCATCAACGAGCCCACCGCCGCGGCTCTGGCTTACGGCGAGAACAAGAGCGGCGATCACAAGATCCTCGTCTTCGACCTCGGCGGCGGCACGTTCGACGTTTCCCTGCTCGACGTCGGCGACGGCGTCTTTGAAGTGCTTGCCACGCGCGGCGACAACCGCCTCGGCGGCGACGACTGGGATATGAAGATCGTGCAGTGGATGGTGGCCGAGTTCAAGAAACAGCAGGGCATCGACCTGTCGGCCGACAAGATGGCCATGCAGCGTCTGCGCGAGGCCGCCGAGAAGGCCAAGATCGAGCTGTCTTCGATGATGGAGACGACGATCTCGCTGCCCTTCATCACCGCCGACAACACCGGCCCCAAGCACCTTGAGATGAAGCTGACCCGCGCCAAGTTTGAAGAGCTCACGTCCGACCTGCTCGAGCGCGTCGTTTCGCCCGTCAAGAACGCTCTGTCCGACGCCGGCATCAACGCTTCGCAGATCGACAAGATCCTGCTTGTCGGCGGTTCGTCGCGTATGCCTGCCGTCCAGGCCAAGGTCAAGGAGCTGCTCGGCAAGGATCCCACCAAGGGCATCAACCCCGACGAGTGCGTCGCTGCCGGCGCGGCCATCCAGGGCGCGATCATGAGCGGCGACACCGACAAGAACATCGTCCTCGTCGACGTGGCGCCTCTGTCGCTCGGCATCGAGACGCTGGGCGGCGTGTGCACCCGCATCATCGAGCGCAACACGGCCATCCCCGTTTCCAAGAGCCAGGTCTTCAGCACTGCGGCCGACAACCAGCCCAGCGTTGAGATCAAGGTCCTTCAGGGCGAGCGCAGCATGGCTGCCGACAACGTCCTTCTGGGCACGTTCACGCTCGACGGCATCGCGCCCGCGCCCCGCGGCATCCCGCAGATCGAAGTGACGTTCAACATCGACGTCAACGGCATCCTCAACGTCTCCGCCAAGGACAAGGGCACCGGCAAGGAGCAGAAGATCACGATCCAGTCGTCCAGCCTGAGCAAGGACCAGATCGAGAAGATGAAGGCCGAGGCCGAAGCCCACGAGGCCGACGACAAGAAGAAGAAAGACCTCATCGAAGCCCGCAACATGGCCGACTCGCTCATCTACCAGTCCGAGAAGACCCTCAAGGACCTCGGCGACAAGGTCACGCCCGAGGAGAAGGGCACCGTCAACACCAAGATCGACGAGCTCAAGAAGGCCAAGGACGGCGACGACGCCGAGGCCATCCAGAAGGCCATCGAGGCCCTCAGCACCGCCATGCAGCCCATCGGCGTGAGACTGTACCAGCAGGCGAACGCCCAGAACAACGCCGGCGCCAACCCGCAGGGCGAGGCGAACGCCAACCAGGGCGGCAAGAAGGACGGCGACACCGTCGACGCTGAGTTCACCGACTAAGCGGTAGTCCCATGCCCGGAACGCAGCGGGATTTATACGAAGTGCTCGGCGTGCCGCGCGACGCGACCGCTGACCAGATCAAGCACGCCTACCGCGCTAAAGTGCGCGAGTGCCATCCCGACACTCACCCCAACGATCCCGACGCGGAGCAGAAGTACAAGGAAGTCAACGCGGCGTTTTCCGTCCTCGGCGATCAGGAAAAGCGCGCCCGCTACGACCAGTTCGGTACGACCGACGACATGCCGGGCGGCAATCCGTTCGGCGGCATGGGCGCGGAAGACATCTTCGGCGATCTCTTCGGATCGATGTTCGGCGGCGCCAATCCCTTCGGGGGGCGCCGGGCGAATCCCAACGCCCCGCAGCGCGGTGCGGACCTGCAGATGGTGCTGTCCATCACGCTCGAAGAAGCCGCTAAGGGCGTGGCCCGCAAAGTCACGATCCCGCGCTGGGAGCCGTGTGACCACTGCCACGGCACGGGAAGCGAGCCCGGGCATGACCCGAAGGAATGTCCCACGTGCCACGGCACCGGGCAGGTGAGGGCACGCCGGCAGACGATCTTCGGCTATCAGGAGAGCATCACCGTCTGTCCCACCTGCGGCGGCCGCGGCAAAGTGGTGGAGAAACCGTGCAAGGAGTGCGGCGGCGAAGGCCGCATCCACCGCCGCCGTGAGCAGGAGATCAAGATCCAGCCCGGCGTCGACAACGGCACGCGGCTGCGCGTCCCCGGCGCGGGCGAGATGGGGACCAACGGCGGCTCGCCGGGCGACCTCTACATCGTCATGGAAGTGCGCGACCATCCCGTCTTCCAGCGTGACGGACAGGACCTGCACCGCACCGTCAGCATCCCCTGGCCGCAGGCCGTCATGGGCGGTAAAAGCACCGTCGGCACGCTGATCGACGGCGACACCGAGTTCGAAATCCCCGAAGGGACCGAACCGGGCCGCACCATCCGCGTTCGCGGCAAGGGAATGCCCGCTCTGCGCAGCGACCGCCGCGGCGACCTGATCCTCCACGTCACCGTGGACGTGCCCAAGCCGGGCGCACTCAGCGAGAACGCCGCGCGGCTCGTCAGCGAGCTGGCGGAAGAGCTGGGCGTGAACACGGAAAAAGAAGGCCTGCTCGACAAGCTCTTCGGCGGCAAGAAGAAAGCCGACGAAAAGAAAAAGAGCGGCAAGAAGAAATAGCTGCGGCAAAAAATACAGCCTCTGGAAAATTCTTTTCCCGAGGCTGTATTTTTATGCTATCATACGTAAAACAAAAAGAATTCGTTACTCGCTTTCGTGCTGATTCCTGAAAAAGCATCGGCTTAACAGCGCCGAGGCGAGGATCTCGCCCAAAACGTAGCAGCTGAGGAACTCGCCCACGGCGAGATGCATGGCCAGAAGCGGCAGCGGCAGATCGACGCCGTAGCCGTAGCGGAGCACGAACGGGATGATGACGACGTTTGCCAGGATAGCCGGCAGGGGAACCAGCCAGCGATTGCGTCGCAGCAGCCAGCTTCCGGCCGCACCAAGCAGCGTTGCCAGAGATCCGAAGATCGCGTCGAGGGCGACAGCATCGCCGAACAGATTGGCCAGAAAACAGCCGAGAAACAGCCCCGGCACAGCCGCGGGCGTGAACATCGGCAGGATCGTCAGCGCCTCGGCGACGCGCACCTGCATGGGCCCGTAGGAAATGGGCGCGAACAGCAGCGTCAGAGCGACATAAGCGGCGGCGATTATCGCGCCGAGAACAACATAGTGGGTAATGGAATGGCGGTTGATCATAAAGTGCGAAGCCTCGATTCTTGGGGATTGACAGCCAAAGCCGAAAGCGATTCACATGATCGCTTTCGGCTCTTTAAACAGCTTGTTATAGGATGGTAGCGAGAAATCGTCCCAGAGCATCCTTCCATTCCGGGAGCGGAACAAAGCCCTGCTCTGTCAGCTTGCTTTTATCACGCCGGCGGTTGAACGGCCGCGCGGCCTTCGACAGTCCGTATTCCGCTGTGGTCACGGGGATGACTTTCGTTGTGTATCCTGCCTGGCGGAAGATTTCCGTGGCAAAGTCGTACCACGAGATATAACCGCCTTCGTTGGTAGCGTGGTAATAACCGTATTTCTCTGTCTCTGCCATGTCCACAAGCAGACGTGCAAGGTCGTACGTGTAAGTCGGCGTGCCGATCTGATCGTTGACGACTCTGACCTCATCATGTGTCTTTCCGACATTGATCATCGTCTTGATGAAATTCTTCCCGTTCAGACCGAAGACCCAGGCAATGCGGACAATGAAAAACTTCTCGAGATCCTTTACAGCCAGTTCGCCTTTCAGCTTGGTCTCGCCATAATAGCACAACGGCGCATATGATTTATCATCAGGCTTCCATGGTTCCTCGCCCTGACCATCAAATACATAATCCGTACTCAGATACAAGAACTTGCAATCAAGAAAATCTGCGGCCTTCACAAGATTTTCTGTTCCTGTCACGTTGATCGCATAGACTTTTTCCTTGTTTTCTTCATCTTCAGCCGCATCGACTGCTGTCCAGGCAGCACAATGGATGATCGCTTCAGGGT
>JAEEUD010000081.1 GCA_016286835.1 Pyramidobacter sp.
ATCGCGGAATCTCTTTTTTGACGCGACCCTCACAGCTTTGGATACGCGCGGCGAAAGAGCTTCGGCGCTTGTGAGGAAGTCATCCGAGACAGTCGGGTTGAAAGGTTCTGAATCATCAGAAGCAGACAGCATCGCAGGGGGAACATCGCCCTGAGTTCTCTGCGCAAGGACTTTCACGTCATCCGAAACAGTCTGAACTGCAGAATCTGTATCGTCTGAAGCAACTAATGCCGCGTGGGACACATTGTCAGAGCCTTTTTGAGCGGTGGCTCCCGAATCGTCTGAAACGACCGGCTCGGGCGGCATGAGATCGTAGGCCTTTAACAGCCCGGAGAAACGCGGTCCTGAGTTGTGGCCCTGCACCGTATCTGCGGCTGCCACTGGAGGCACGTCTGCGGACTCGTCGGCACTCGCTTCGATGATGTCATATGAGACGAGCAGAGCGGTCATGCGCTGCCCTGCGGTCAGTTTTTTATGACGAGGACGTGCTGCCAGCGAGCGCTTATCACGCACAGAGAGCTTGCGCGAGGACACTCGCAGGTTTTCCACCGCCGGCGAAACGGTCAGCAGCGTTCGCTGCTTTCGTTCGAGGCTATCGGATTCGTTCCCGGCGACGAGACGAAGCATTTCCAGCGAGTGGGCGCTGCGGGCGGCGACGTGATAGGCGCGGCGCCCGCGTCTGTCGGCCACGTCAAGGTCGCCGCCAGCGTCGATGAGCAGCGCGGCGATCTCTTCGGCGGCGGGCGTTTCGTTGGCTGCCGCCAGCATCACGGCGGTCATGCCGTCGTTCTTGCGCGCGTTCACGACCGCGGCTGAGTCGAGGAGCTTTTTCACCGTCTCGGGACGAGGGGAGAACTGCGCGGCCGTCATCAGCGGCGTCCAGCCGCTGCCGTTGCGGCAGTCGATCTGGGCGCGGCTGTCGAGGAGGAACTGGATGATCGCCGGCGCGGCGGGCGTCTCGTTGCGGGCGGCAAAGTGCAGGGGCCGGTCGCCGTTGTTCCGCGCCCGCGTGGCTTCGCCGCCGGCGGCATAGAGCTGTCTGACGACGGACGGATCGTCGGAATACTGACAGGCGATCATCAGCGGCGTCGTGCCGTCGCGTGCGTTTTTGTGCTTCTCGGCGTGGGCCTTCCACTCCCGCAGCATCTTCGTGATGAACTTCGTCGGCTTGCCGCTGCGCAGCGCGAACATCAGCGGCGTCCAGCCGTTCTTGGCGCTCGCGTTCACGTCCGCGCCGGCGGCGACGAGCGCTTCGGCCGTTTCCGTCGATTCGCTCGCGGCGAGCGTGAGCATCAGCGGCGTCCAGCCTTCCTTATCGGCGGCGTTCACGTCCGCGCCGGCGGCGATGAGAAGGCGCGCGACCGCCGCGTCTTCGCGGAAGAATGCCGCGTCCATCAGCGCCGTTCTGCCCTTTCTGCTGTGCGCGTTGACCTTTGCACCGTCGTTCAGCAGAGACTGGACGAGCGCCGTGTCTCCGGCCCGCGCCGCCAGCATCAGCGGCGTGCTGCCGTCGCGGGCGCGCGCGTTCACGCCTTTTGCGGCCAGTTTGGCGGCGTCTTCCGAGGCCGCCGGGCCGTATTCGGGAAGCTCTGCGGCCAGCGTTTCTTCGGGAAGGTCCGCAAACGGGTCGTCCGTCGCGGCGAAAGCGCACGCGGCGCTCATCAGCGCGGCGGCGAGGATGATCTTCAGTTTCATGAGCGTGCCTCCATTTGATCGCGTGGTGATTTCCTACCGCGCTAATCATATCACAGCGCGCGTTTTGCGGCAAAACTCTCTTTTGTTTCGCGGCGCGCTCGTGTACAATAAGCGCGGAATCTTGTGTCAATTCGGGAGGGACGAAGCATGGATCTTATGCAGGGACGCCCGTTCACGGGGCGGACGCTGGAACGTCTGAAGAAATTTCTCGCCTCCGTGGGGCTGCTTTACGACGACGGCGTGGAGATGTCCGTCTGCGCGTGCGACGACGACGGCGAGATCATCGCGACGGCCTCGCGTCAGGGGCCGGTGCTGAAATGCGTGGGCGTGTCGCCCGACCATCAGGGCGAAGGGCTGGCTGCGTCGGTCGTCTCCGAGACGGTGACGGACGCGATCGGCGCGGGGCTGTCGCACCTGTTCGTGTTCACCAAACCGTCGAACCGGCAGATCTTTGACGATCTGGGCTTTTTCCCGGTCGTCGAGACGGGCGACGTGCTCTTCATGGAAAACCGCCGCGACGGCGTAAAGCGCTTCGTGGCCTCGCTCGAGCGGCGCGAATGTGCCGGAACGGTCGGCGCGGTCGTCGCCAACTGCAACCCGTTCACCAAAGGCCATCTCTATCTGATGGAGACGGCGGCCTCGCGCTGCGACCTGCTGCACGTCTTCGTGCTTTCGGCAGAAAAGAGCGTCTTTCCTGCCGACGTGCGCATGGAGATGGTGAAGCGGGGCACGGCGCACCTGAAAAACGTGCTCGTCCATCCCACGGGTGACTATCTGATCTCGGCGGCGACGTTCCCGGATTATTTCCTCAAGGACCGCGCCCGCGTGGACGACGTGAAGTGCGAGCTCGACCTCGTCATCTTCGCGCGCTGCTTTGCGGAGCCGCTCGGCATCACGCGCCGCTTCGTCGGCACGGAGCCGCTCAGCCCCGTGACGGCGCATTACAACGAGACGATGAAACGTTTCCTGCCTTCCCGCGGCGTCGAGGTGACGGAGATCGAGCGCGCCGAATCCGGCGGACAGCCGATCAGCGCCACGCGCGTGCGCGCCCTGCTGAAAGAGCAGGGGCCCGAAGCACCCGAGCTGGCCGAGCTGCTGCCGCAGACGACGATCGACGTGCTGCGCGGGAACTGGGACGCGATCGCCCCGCGCCTGGGGGCATAGCCCGTGCCTCTGCAGCTGTTTACCTACCGCCGCGTCGAGGACCTGGGCCCGGCGCTGCGCGGCCTGCCGCCGAAACGGGGACGCGTGTTCCTCGTCGCCGCTTCGGGCGACCGCGAACTGCTCGCCCGTCTGCTGGAAGGAACGCCCCACGACTATCAGGTGCGGCGCTGGGACGAGATCTACCGCTCCTTTGCCGAAGCGCTCGCGGTGAAGAATCCGCGCGTGCAGCTCGACCCGCCCGATCACTGGCTGCTGCTCCATGCGCTGATGAAGCGCCTCATCGACCGCGGCGGCGAACTGCCGCCGGGCGCGCGGCGGCGGGGCTTTCTGACGCTGCTGGGAACGCAGATCCGCGAGCTGATCCGCGAGGACATCTCGCCCGACAGCGTGGCGGACGCCTATGAACGCGGCGATGCGCTCGGCGCGGCGTTCGTCGGGCTGTATCGCGATTATCTGGCCGCGCTCGACGAGCGCGGTCTCTCCGACAGTGCCGGCGTCACCACGCAGACGCGCCTGCTCCTCGACCGCGAAGGCGCGCGCGCCGCGTGCGAAGCGCTCGATCTGACGCTCGTCGGTTTTTCCAGCTTCACCCATTCGCAGCTGTCATTGCTGCGCGAGCTCAACCGTACCGGCGCGACGATCCGCGTCTTCGCGCCCGTCGCCGGTCTGGAAGACGCCTACGGCGCGGCCGAGCAGTTCGGCGAGCCGGGAGAGACTCTTTCGTCCCGCCGGCCTTTTGCCGCCTGTCTCGTCGAGGGCGGCGATCCGCGTCAGGAGCTGGAGACCTGCGCGCGCAGTCTGGTGCTCTGGGAGCAGGGCGAGGGCCCCCTGGCCGCAAAGGGCGAATGGCCCGGCTGGGAAAAGATCGCCCTGTGCGTGCCGGAAAGCCGTCTCGCGCAGGCGCGCGAGGTCTTTTCGCGCTACGGCCTGCCGTGCGCGTGGAACTTCCGTCTCAAAGTCACGGCGACGCCGCTGTGGCGCGTGGCCGTTTCCTGTCTGGAGGCCGCTTCGGGCGGCTGGCAGACCGAGAGCACGCTGCGGCTGCTCTCCGAGCCGTGGCTGTGCGGCACGGAACTCGACGCGGCACGTTTGCGCCGGATGCATCCGCGCGGCGTGAACGCCTGGCGCAGCGCGCTTGAGGGCGAGGCGCCGGCGGCGTTTGAGCGCTGCGTTCGCTTCGCCGCGGCGGTGAACGCCGGCGGGACGGCGCTGGAACTGCTGAAAGCGCTGCGGGATTTCGCGGCGGGCATGGACGCGCGCGTTTCGCGGCTGGTCCGCGACTTCCCCGAACTCGACGAGCCGCTGGGCCTGTTTTCCGAAAGCGCCCGTGAGCTGGACCGCAAGATCCTTTTCATCACCGAAGTCGTGCGCGACCTCGGCGAATACGGCTCGCAAAAGCTGAGCGGCGCCGACGCGCGCGCTTTCCTGGCGGCCTGGGCCGACGGCACGACCGTGCCCCAGGCCGAGGCTGAAGCCGGCTGCGTGGCCGTGTTTGCCGATGCGCCGCCGACGCTGTTTTCCGCGCCCTATGTCTTTCTCCTCGGCTGCGAGGCGGGCGCCTGGCCCGGCAGCCTGAAGGAGTCGCCCGTGCTCGACGAGAGCTGCAAGATCAAACTGCACGAATCGAGCGCCCTCGGCCTCGACCGCAGCCATCTGCCGCTGCTGAGCGAGCAGCGGACGCAGCGCGAGTTCCTCTTCCGCCGCCTCAGCGCCTGCGCTTCGCGCCTCGCCTTCGTCTGTCACAGCGCCACCGACGCGAACGACCGGCCCCAGGAGGTGACGGCGTTCCTCGAGGCGGCCGCGCGCGACGGCTGGGTGAAAAAGGACGATTCGCCCGTCGTGCGCTCGCTCGACCGCCTGCTGCCGGTATCCGCTGAGGCTGCGTTCGTGCCCGTCGAAGCACGGCGCCCCGACCTGCGCGTCGAAAACACGCTGCCGCCCGGACGCATCCGTCCCGGCCGGCTCGACGTGCGCGGCACGCACGCGCGTTTCAGCGCCGTCGACGACTACGCGGCCTGTCCGTATTTCTTCGCGATGCGGCATCTCCTGAGACTTCCCGAGCCGCCGCGCGAGGGCGAGTACAACGCGCCCCTCGGCGGCACGGCCGTGCACGCCTTGTGGGAGCGCGTCTGGAAAGATTACGCCGCGTCCGGCGCGCAGGGGACGATCGCAGAACGCGCCAAGGCGCTGTTTGACGAGACGATCGGCGGCGTCTATCCCGATCTGCTCCGTTCCGCTGCCCTGCGCCGCGACCGCGAGCGCGTGAAATGGCAGACGGAACGCCTCGCCGCGTATCAGGACGGGCTGGAAACGGTGCTGCGGCCGCTGCGCGATTCGATCGAGTGCGAACTCGACCTGCCGCCGCTGGAAGTCGGCGGCGTCACCTTCACAGGCCGCTGCGACCGGCTCGACCGGCTCCGTGACGGACGTTTCCTGCTGTGGGACTACAAGAGCGACCGGGGGACCGATCACAAAACGGCGTTCCAGCTGGCCTGCTATGCGCTCGCGCTGGAAGAGCGCGGCGAGCCGTGCGGCGGCTGGGGCTTCTTCGGCCTGAAAGACGGCAAGGCTGCGGGAATGTGGGATGACGATCTGCGCGAGACGCTCGGCCAGAGCAAGAGCAAGACTGCCAAGAACGATCATATGGCTGCCGCCGGCCAGTTGCTGAACAGCATCGCAGTCTCGCTGAACACGGGCGATTTCCCGCCCTCGTACGACACCGGCCCGTGCCGGTTCTGCGCCTACGCGGCGCTGTGCCGGCGCGGCGAGTTCCGCGCCGAACCGGAAGAATCCGAAGGGGAGGAAGAGAACGATGAATGAACGCAAGACCTCGCTTCCTCCGCTGTCCGCGGCCGATCTGGCGCTGCTGAAAGAGCATATCTCCTCCAGGGGCCTGCCCGCACAGGTCGCGGCGATCACGGCGGACGCGCCGCTCACCGTCGTCTCGGCCGGTGCCGGCACGGGCAAGACCTGGACGCTGGCCTGGCGTTTCGTCTGGACGGCGCTGACGCGGACGAGCGCGCGCAACATCCTCACGCTCACGTTTACGGAAAAGGCCGCTGCCGAGATGCGCAGCCGTATCGCTGCGCTGCTGGCGGAACTCGAAGAAGAACTGCGCGGCTCGGACGAGCTCTCGCGCCGCCGCGCCGCTGCGCTGACGGAGCTCGATCAGGCCTATATCTCCACGCTGCACGGCTTCGGCACCCGCGTCATCGCCGAGGCGGGGCTGGCGCTGCCGGTCGAACCGTCGCTGCGCCTCGTGACCGCGCCCGAGGCCGAGGAGTTCTGGGCCGAACTGATCGGCGCGCTCGACCGGCTCGACGCCGACTGGTTCTGCTCGGGCATGGACGACGATTATCAGGCGTTCGCGCGCTCCCTGCTGGATTCTCCCGAGGCCGCGCAGGCGGTCAGCTGCTGGGGCGCGGAGCGGATCGGAAAGTTCGCGCGCGAGTTCGAAGGGCTGATGGCCGACTGCGGCTGCACGCCCGAAAGCGTTCTCGGCGAGGCCGGCGGCGCGGCCGAAGCGGCACGAGAACATCTGGCCGGCATCGTCGATCGCGAGTGCGGGCGCCTTGCCGATCTCTGGGCCGACGCGCTCGACATCGACCCCGAAGAATACGGCAAGGGGCAGCTCGTGCAGAAGATCGCCGCGCTGCGGAAGAAATGGCTGGGGCGCGGCTTTGAGAGCGCCGCCGACGTGCGCGAATTCGTGGCCGACGTTGCCGACGCGGTCTTTCGTGCCTCGGGCAAGCTGAAAGACGCGCTTGCCGAAACGATGGGGATCCCCGTCAAAGACTGGCGGACGCGGGCCGAGGCGCTCCGTCCTTTCTTCCGCATCGTCTCCGACGGTTTCAGCGAAGACGAGTTGAAGCTGCGCGCCCTGCTCGCGCGGCTGGCCTGTCTGGCCTGGTGCAAGTGGAACGCGTTCCGCGACCGGCGCGGCGAACTGGCGTTCAGCGACATGATCGCGCTCGCTTCCCGCGCCCTGCGCGCTTCGCCCGGGTACGCGGCGCGCTTCGCCGAGGTGCTCGTGGACGAGTTCCAGGATACCAACGGCACGCAGGACGAACTGCTGTCCGTGATCCGCGAAACGGCAGGGGCTCGCCTGTTCATCGTCGGCGACCTCAAGCAGTCGATCTACCGCTTCCGCCACGCCGAGCCGGCGCTGTTTGAAAAGTACGTGCACAAGGCGTGCGACGGCGGCGGCGAGTACATCCGCCTGTCCGTCTCGTTCCGCAGCAGCGAGCGCGTGCTGGAGGCCGTCAACGACCGCTTCGGCATCGTCTGGAAGCGTTCGCTCGGCGACGGCCTGGCCGTGCCCTACGAGCCGCTCGAAAGCCCGCGCGGGCTGGAACGCGCCGCGGAGTGGATCGACGAGCGCCAGGGGACGACGCTGCCCGTCTGCGAGCGCCTGATCGAGGATTACCGGCGCGACGACGAGGGCAGGAGCGACGAAAAAGCTCCGGCCGTTCGCGAACGGCTGGCGGCGCGTCTGGCGCTGCGCCTTTCGCAGCTGAAAAAGGACGGCGCGCTCGTCTGGGACGGCAAGCATCTGCGTGCCGTGAACTGGGGCGACATGGCCGTGCTCGTGCCCACGCGCAGCTCGTACGGGGCGCTGCAGGACGCCTTCTTGAACGCGGGCATCCCCGCCGTGTTCGCCGGCAGCCGCAGCTTCTACGCGCGCACGGAGATCCGCGACGCCGTGTCCTTGGCCGCGTTCCTGGCTGATCCAAAAGACGCGGCCGCGCTCGGCGGCTTCCTTTGCTCGCCGTTCTCCGGCCTGGCGCAGAGCGAGGCGCAGGCGCTGCTGCCCGCACTGGGAGACGATCCTCTGGCCGCGCTCGATCAGGCGCACCCCGAACTGGCGGCGCGTTTGCGCGCGCTCGTCCGCACCGCCCGGCTGAAAGGTTCGTCGGTGGCGCTGGCGACGCTGCTGGCCCGCAGCGACGGCCTGAACGGCGTGCACCCGCGCAAG
>JAEEUD010000082.1 GCA_016286835.1 Pyramidobacter sp.
GTTGGCGTTGAACTCGACGACGTTCAGCGCAAGCGCCGTGGCCACGGCCGCGTCGATGGCGTTGCCGCCCTTCTTCATGATCTCGACGCCGGCCTTGGAGGCCAGTTCGTGCGCCGCAGCCACCATGCCGTGAGCCGCGTAGCCGTCCTTGATCTCGACCGCGCCCGCCGTCGCCGCAACGCCGAGGACGAGAGCCGCTGCCAATACTGCCTTCATTTTCTTCATACCAGAAACCCTCCTTGTTTTTGATAGGGCCGCGAGCCGTTCGCGGCCCGAAAAGCCGTTTTGACCGTTACGGAGCCGGTGCGAGCCAGGGGCCGAGCCCCTTCTCGTTCATCTCCTCGTAGGTCGGGATGTTCTCGACCACGATCTCCTTGCCCGGACGCACGTCGCCGAGCAGCTCGATGTACTTGGCGACGGCCGTGACGTGACGCGCCGTGCGCAGCTCAAGCGGCTGCTGATCCACATAGGGGATGAACAGCACGCCCAGCTTGGCCGCCTTGGTATAAGCCTTGTCGCGGCCGGTAAGTACAAGCGCTTCGTTGGTGTGTCCGCGCAGACGTCCCTGCGCGGGGTTGCCCGCTTCCATAAGGATAGGGATCACGTTCGGGCAGTTGTCGCCCCACTCGCGGTGGCTCAAGCCCCGGAAGTTGACCGGCGAAGGCTCAAGACGCATGGGGATGCCCATCATCTCAAGCTCCATCGTCACCATCGCCGCCAGCTCCATCGAGTGCTCGTGAGCGACCGTCGCGTTGATGACGGGATACTCGGGCGACGCCTCGTGAAGGTCGAACGCCAGATCGACGTTTTCCTTATTGAGGAGTTCCACGATCGCCAGGCCGACGAGCTGCGTCAGGCCGTCGTTCTTCGTGCCGGGATAGGAGCGGTTGAGGTTGCTGCGCGAGCCGCCGTCCAGCTTCTGGCCGCTCGGATAGTGGATATACACGTCAGGTTCCGGCCACTGGTCGATCGGGTTGGTCGCACGCGAGCCGAACTTGAACACGCGCGACTTGCCGCCCTCCTGCGGGATATGGAAACGCTGCGGCGCAGCGTCCTGCGGCGAGTTGTGCGTGAACGCCGACATGTTGGCGCAGGGCATCACGAACAGGCGACCCTTTTTCACTTTCGCCCGCTCAAGGAACATCACCGCGCCCATGTAGCCGGCCGGCTCATTGGGATGCGTACCGCCCATCACGAACACCGTGCCGCCATCTTCCTCGCCCTTCTGAATGAAGACGGGCGTGTCGCCGTGCGTGCCGGCCAGCGCCGGTTCCCATTCGGAAAGCATGTGCTTCTCGAAGCCCGGCGCGGGATACCAAACGTCGGGCATCCACATCGACATGAACGACTGCGCCGTGAACCAGCAGACGACACCGGCAAGCGCGCAGAGGACCAGCGCGGTCAGGGCGTTGCCTTTGACTTTGTAATTCTCACTCATCAGGCAGCCCTCCCTACTTGATCATCAGCAGGCGGAGCACCAGCGGAATGAGCACCATCGCGCCCGTGACCTGCTTCCAGAACGACTTCTCTTTGAACATGCATCTCAGCACAAAGAGCATCACGAAGAGCACGATGCCCCGGTAAATAAGCGTCATCCTGCTCCCCTCCCTACTTGATCAGCGCAGCAACGTTGTTGCTGTAAATGATGATGAGAATGCCCCAGACGTCGAGCACGAACGCCGGCAGAAGGCACTTCCTGAGGATCTTGAAGTAATTCGGCTCGTCCACCACCTGCGCGGCGAAAATGCCCGCCAGCGCCGTCGGCGGCATCAGGTCGCCGAGCGCGGCCACGAGGCTGAGCGCCGAAGCGACGACCACCGAATCCCTGCTGAGCAGCGCCAGCAGACAGGGCACGCCGAGCACCGACGATGCGCCGAACGACGAGACCGCGCCGAACAGCGGGATGATCACGGCGATGCCGAGGAAGATCGTCCAGCTCGGCAGGCTCAGCGTCGAGACGACGATGAAGCCCTGCACGCCGATCAGCGTCATGATCTGGATGAACATGCCGACGCCCATGAGGATGCCGAGCACGGGCAGACAGTCGTTGACGGCTTCCGTCACGGTGTCGATGAAGTTCCACTTCACTCCGGTGAGGAATCCGGCCGCCGCAGCGATGAGGAAAATGAGCGGCATGCCCAGCCCGGGCCAGACGGAAGCGAAGATCTGCTCGACGGCGAACAACGCGACCAGAACGATCACGGGCAAGGCCAGACGGAACGTGAGCTTCTGGGCCTCCATCTTTTCCAGCTGTGCTTCAAGCGCGGCCGCATCCTTGCAGGTGCGGATCGTCGGATAGATCATCGTCAGCGCGTAGAACAGCGCCAGCGGGACCGTGCAGACCAGCAGCGGCAGCGCGAACCCCACGTAAGGGATATCGACGCCGGCGCAGATGATCATCGCCGGGATACTGATCGGCGGCGCGATCATGCCGAGCAGGGCGGCCATCGAGATGACCGCACCGGCCTTGACCTTGTCCATGCCCAGCGCCATCAGCACGGGCGAGACGAGCGCGCCGGTGGTGAGCACAGAAGCCGTCGAAGAGCCCGTGATCATGCCGGGGATCATCACGATCAGCATCAGTCCGATGGAAAGCAGCACGGGGAAGCGGCGGAACTTGCGGATCAGCCACGCCGACAGTGCGTCAAGCAGTCCGGTCCGATGGATGACCTTCATGAAGATCATCGCCGTGGCGATGACCAGGATCGTGTTCAGATATCCGAACTGCCCCTCGACGAAATGCCGCAGGGGAAAGCCCTCGCCGCCCGCAAGCGCGCCAACGACCGCAGCCAGAGCCATGGCCACGGCGATCGGCAGCTTGAACGCGAACGCGCCGAAGGCGAATACAGCGATCATCAGGAAGGTGTAAAAACCTTCCGGCCAGAACCACTCCATGGCCGCTGCCTACTGCGTGATGCCCCAGCCTGCCAGCACGGCGCTCAGAGGCTCTCTCGTTCCCTTGACGTTGGGCGCCGTCTTGATGGTGATGCTCTTCGCCTCGGCGAATTTCGTGAAAATGCCGTCTCCGTTGCCGCCGTCGACGACGATCATGTCATCGGCATAGGGAGCCGCCGCTTCGATAAAGAGATCGGACAGCGTGCCGCGGCGTCCCTCGCCGCCCACGTGCATGATCAGTACCTTCATGCCCTTGGCAACAGCCGCGTCGCACAGCGCCTTCGTGCGTTCGACTTCCTGCTCCTTGTCGATGCCGGCCGCGCCCAGTCCCTTGGAGCTGCCGCCGACGACCGCGACGAGCGCCTTCTGGTTCGTCAGAGCATCGGGCTTCATCAGCGGCTCATAATCCGGCGTGATCTTCAGCGAGCGCATGATCACCTTGATCATCATCGCGTCGGGCCCCTGCCCGATCGAAGTCAGCGCCACGTCGGCCGCACACGCGGCCGAGGCCGTCAGAGCAGCGAAAAGAAGCGCCAGCAGGATCTTTTTTGTTTTCATACAACATCATCCTTCCAGTAAAAATCGGCCGAACGTCCAGCCTTTGTTTAAAATTATACAAACAAAATCGACTCTTATCAACTGGATATAGAGATTTATTATTTAAAAAATAGCCCAAATTGAGCGTCCCAAAAAACGCGCCCGTCAGATAAAAACGACGCAGCGCGATTTTTGTTCCTCTTTTCTGTTCCGCAAAAGCCATCCCCATAAGCGGGCCGTCTTCCGCCGCCCCAGCACACCTAAAGCGGCTTGGTTACAATGAGCTTGTTGATCGCGCTCGGCGCAGACAGGCCAAAGCGCGGAGCTGACTCGGCGTACTGAGCGGGATTGCCCGACGTGTTCAGCTCGACCGTACCGTGATTGCCGTCGTCGCGCAGGAGGTCATTGTCAGAGAGATAACTTTTGATCATGCGTGCCTGCTCGATCCCCGGGTCGATCAGTTCAATGCCGGGATAAAGCCGGTTCAGGTGTTCCGACACGAGCGGGTAGTGCGTGCAGCCGAGGATCAGATGCTTCACGGGCGCTTCAGCAAGAATGGAATCGACGGCGGTTTTCAGTTCGGGATCGACCACTTCAGGACGCAGATCGCCGGCATCGACGTACGTCGAAAGCAGCGGACACGGCGCGGAGACGACTTTCATGTCCGGGCGGATGCCGCGGATAAGACGGTCGTAGGCTTTCGACTTCACCGTCACGGGCGTGCCGATCACGCCGACACAGTCGGCGTCGAGGTCGCCGACAGAAGCCGCGCCGGCTTCGATGACGCTGAAGATCTTAAACGGATAATCGTTTCGGTAATAATTGATCAGCGTCGAGATCGTGTTGCAGGCGACCGCCGCGACCTTGACGCGGCGCGTGGCCAGATAACTGAGGATCTGCCGCGCAAGGTGCAGAATGTCGTCGGTCGCGCGGCTGCCATAGGGCATGTTGGCGCTGTCGCCATAATAGACAATATCTTCGTTCGGCATCAGGCGCCGCACCTGGCGGGCAACGGTAAATCCGCCCACTCCCGAGTCAAACACGCCAATCGGACTGAACTGATCCATTTTCGATACCCCTCCCGATTTTGTCAAAAAGAATGAAATCGTATCATGCGCATTTTAGCACAAAAATGCCGAACGCGAATGTGCGTTCGGCATTCCGGTCTGCGGATACAAAGATGATCCCGCCCTCATGTCTTAAAGCAGGGCAGCAAGTTCCTTCGTTTTGCGTGCGAACACGGAAAGCGCCTGCCTGACCGGCTCCGGCCCGCTCATGTCCACGCCCGCGCCTTTGAGCAGCGTGATCGGATCGGCCGAGCAGCCGCCGCGCAGCAGCGTCAGATACGCGTCGCGCTCCGCCTCGCCGCCCGTGAGGATGCGGTCGACGATCGCCACCGCGGCCGACAGGCTCGTGGCGTACTGATAAACGTAAAAGGCGCTGTAAAAATGAGGGATGCGCGACCATTCGGCGGCCAGATCTTCGTTTGCCCCAACCTCGGGGCCATAATAGCGCGTATTCAGCTCCGACCACATGCGGTTCATGCCTTCGGGAGTCAGCGGCTCGTCGCGCTCGACCGCCGCGTGGACGTCGCGCTCGAACTCAGCGAAGAGCGTCTGGCGGTAGATCGTCTGACGGATCAACTCGAGCTGCTGGTTCAGCAAAAAGACCTTTTCCTCGCGCGAGTCGGTGTTTTTCAGCAGATATTCCACGAGCAGCAACTCGTTTACCGTGCTGGCCACCTCGGCCACGAACAGCGCGTATGACGCGTACACCTGCGGCTGGCTCTCGTTGGACAGCCAGGTGTGGATGGAGTGCCCGCCCTCGTGCGCCAGCGTCGATACGTCGCGGTACGTGCCGCCGTAGTTCAGCAGCATGTAAGGATGCACGCCATAGCAGCCCCACGAATACGCGCCGCTGCGCTTGCCCTTGTTCTCGTACACGTCGATCCAGCGCTCGTCGAACGCCTTTTTCATCAGGCGCACATATTCCTCGCCAAGGGGCGCGACCGCTTCGAGAACGAGCCGTTGAGCCGTCTCGTAGCTGAAGACGCGCTTCATCTCGGCAGCAAACGGCGCGTAGAGGTCGTACGGCTCCATGTGTTCAACGCCGAGCGCTTTTTTCTTCAACGCCACATACTCGTGCAGCGCCGGCAGCGCGTCGTTCACCGCGTCGATCAGGCCGCCGTAGACGGACGTGGGGATCTCGTTGCTCTCCAGCGACGCCTCCAAAGCTGAGCCGTAATGGCGCAGCCGCGCGAACGTGCAGTCTTTTTTCACGCTGGCCGAGTAGGTCGCCGCCAGCGTGTTGCGGAACTTCCCGAACTGTTTGTGGATCCCCTCGAACGCCGCCTTGCGCACAGCGCGCACGGGCGAAGAGATATAGCGGCCGTAGCCTTCCTGCGTGAGAGGAACCGTTGCACCGCTTTCGTCCGCGATCGTGCCGAACTCCATGTCGGCATCGGTCAGCATGGAAAACGCTTCGTCGGGGGCGCCGGCCAGCTCGCCCATCGCCGCAAGGATCGCCTCCTGTTCGGCGCTGAGGACATGCTTTTTGCGTCGCAGGATGCGGTCGAACATCAGGCGGTACAGTGCCAGCCGCGGTTCGGCTTTGATAAATTCGTCGATCGCCGCCGCGTCGGCGGCCAAAATCTCGGGCGTCAGAAAGGCCGAGGCTTCCCCCGCTTTGACGCTCAGCTGCGAGGCACGCGAGGCCAGCGCTTTCGGTGCTTCCGCCGCCGTGTCCTCGTGACTGCGCATCACGGCATAGCTGTACAGCTTGCCCATGACGAAACTCAGCCGGTCGTCAAGGTTGATCGCCTTCCACAGCGACGCGGCACAGTCCATCACGTGCCCCTTGCACGCAGCCAGTTCCTCCGTCAGCTCCGCGGCAGATTTCGCATCGGCCTCCCAGTCATCCATGGAGGCATAAATGTCTTCAAGTTTCCAGCGCGCCTCTTCAGGCACTTCAGCCCGTGAAGCATACAGCGGCGCGTCATACCCCGCGTCCGAGACCAGCGCGGCATGTGCGATACGATCCATCATCGATACTCCTTTACAAAAGGTCAGAATCAAAGCTGACACACAGACGTACGGTAGATTCTGCTTCGTGTCGGCCAGAACTTCTCAAGACTGTGCTAATTCTAAAACAGGGGCGGGATGATCACACGGACCCGATAGATATTCCCGCTCTTTCGGTCCCAGGCGTAAAAACCGTTGTTTGCCGGCCGGCCCGCGCCGTCCAGAAACTGCATCCCCTGATCCATTGCGTACGAATCAGACACCGAGCCCGACACGGGACGCGCGATCGGCAGACGGCCGACCACCTGACGCGGCTTCCACAGCCCTATCATCCCAGTACGGGCAACGATATCCTCCACCGCCGCCGCCACCGGAGCGGGACAGACGCCGAGGAAGTCGTACCTGCCGTGCGACGAGCACGAGAACTCGTGCAGAAGCTCGTTTGCCAACCATACGCCGGCCTCGGTCTTGCGCAGCTCGATCAGCGCCGAATAAAGAGCGTCGATCACCATCAGCGGCCGCGGTGTTTCCGACGGCAGTTCGCAATAATCCACCTCTGCCCAGCGGCTCGCGTCGCCTTCGGGGCACCAGACGCGCAAAATACTCCATGCAGCCTCAAGGCGGGCAGTTTCATCATGCCCAACCGCCCTGCGCCACAGACGCATCAGCGGCTCGTTCGTCACGCGCGAATCAAGTTCCGCGCGAAGCTGCGCTGCCATCGCCCGTCCCTCGGCACGTCGTCCGGCAGCTTCCAGCAGCGAATCGATCCTCGATCCCTCCTTGTCGGCAGCGGCTCCCCATGCCGCGGCCGCAGTGCCGCACAGCGCCAGCAGGACGAACATCTTTATCCATTTGCGAATCATCATACGATCAACTCCTTTGCACGTTGTTCCCCCTTAAACGGGATTAACCATCATATTATACCGCACGCAATCGACTTGCGCGAAGACGTTCACGGTGCTACAATTTGTATTTGATGTGACAAAATGCTTCATTTCAGGAGGAAAAACTATGTGCAACGGAGAATCCATGGGACTTCTCGCCGGCATCAACGCCCGCCGTTCGTGCCGTGCTTTTAAGGATACGCCGCTTTCGCCCGCGCTGCTGAAAAGCGTGTTCGAATACGCAACCTTCTCACCCTCAGCGAAGAACACCCAGCCGTGGGAAGCTTACGTAGTCGCCGGCGAAAAACTTGCCGCCCTGCGCGCGCGGATGCTTGACGACCTCAAAAACGGCCGCACCTCCCAGGTCGGCAAAGGCCCCGCCGAACCCGACGTACGGCGCAAGCGCGCCCGTGAGCTCAGCGCC
>JAEEUD010000083.1 GCA_016286835.1 Pyramidobacter sp.
GTGAGCAGGTCGATCTTCGCGTCAAGCAGCCCGGCGGATCGCAGCGTGTCGAGCATGACGGGAAAGGAGAATTCCGGCAAATTGCCGCCGTACTGCGACGAACCGTAGGAAAGCGAAAATACGGTTTTCAGCCCAAGCGTCTTTGCCGCACACAGCGTCGCTAGCGTAAAGCCGGGATACGAACTCGTCGAGTTGATGCCGATCCAGTCGCCCTGTTTCACTCCGGCGCGGATCAGGTAGCCAGCCACCGCGCCGGCCATTTCCGGCTGCGAAGCGGCCCGCTTGTCGTGCCAGCTTCCCGGCGTCGTCGTCAGCTCCGTCAGCGAACGCCCGACCAGCCCTGTATGCTCAGGGTCACAGCGCTCGTCATAGTCGGGCAGACGCTTCATCTTTTCCTGCCAGAGAACGGTCTCGCACCGCCTCATCAGCTCCGCAGCTTCGTCCTGACGCGGATCGTCAAACGCGGACGCCGGCAGAGCGACCATCAGGATCAACAGAATGATGATCTTTTTCATACTCAGCCTCCCGCAGCAAAAAAGCCCGAAAGACCAATGCGGCTTCCGGGCTTCGCTTTTATTGTCCGAGCGATGCATTTTTAAGCTTCGTCGCTTGCGCGTCACACCACAGGTAGAGCAGCGCGCAGAACGCGAATACCGCCGTATAGCCGACCAGCACCGGCGTGTAGCTGCCGAAACGGCCGTAAAGGAAGTTGATCAGCGGGTTGCCGAAAGCGATGCCGCCCGACATCAGCGCAAAGAGCACGCCCACCACCGAGTTGTACGCCTTCTGCCCGATCAGGTTCATCACCAGCAGCGGGATGATGATCGTCTCCACCGGCATGGCAAAACCCAGCAGGAACGCGAACAGCAGCGCCGCAAACACGCCCTTTGCCCACGCCAGCACAAGCAGCGCGGCAATGCCCGAGGCGCAGCAGAGCAGGAAGAACGGCTTGAGGCCGCAGCGGTCGTACATCATGCCACCCAGGATCTTCGCCACGCCGAGCACCGCGAAGAGAACGCCCGTGATCTGACCGGCGAAAACGGGATCGTAGCCGCGATCGACGAGATGCGCGGGCGCGATCGTGTAGACGGGATTGCACAGCCAGCCGAGCACGAAGACGAGCGCGAACAGCGCATAGAAATACGGCTTCGTTTTCAGCGTTTCAAGCGGCACGCCCTCCCAGCCGCCGGCACGGGCCGCCTTTTTCGCGGGAGCTGCTGCGCCCGCACGCATACGGATAAAGAGCGTCAGCCCCACGCCCACGGCAAGGATGATGAGCGCGCAGAGGCGGTAGGAATAGCGCCAGCCGTACGCGGCGATCCAGCGCGCCACGCAGAAGTTGCCCATCGCGCCGCCGAGACCGCTGGCCGCAAAGACAAAGCCCATGACCGTGCCCTTGTTCTGGTCGAACCACATGTTGACCAGCGCCGAGAGCGTCGCGGTGGTGCAGAACGCCAGCGCCGCTCCCTGGATCGCGCCGCCGGCGTAGAACACCGGCAGCATCGAGGAGATCGAGAACAGGAAGAACGCACCCGACAGGCAGAGCACGCCCAGCCCGGCCAGCCATTTGGCTCCAAGCCGGGCAAACAGCTTGCCCCAGAGCAGGTTGAACGACATCGTGAAGATGTAGCGGAAGCTGAACGTCAGCGCGAAGTCGGCGCGGCTGAGGCCAAACTCCTTTGTGACCGGCCCCAGATATTGTCCGTTGGGCGAGTTGCCGAAGCCCATTGTAACGAACATCATCAAAAAGCACACGACCGCGATCACATAGCGGTACGACGAATTTTCCGCTTTTTCAGCAGAAGAAATCACGCCTCAACACTCCTTACCTTAAAACAATTTTCAGATAAACGATCCCATGGCCCCGAGCTCCCCTACTCCGGCAATCGTCTTCGGGCCTTCGCGTCGGTTTGGGATCGAAACGTCCGATGATCAGAGGATAAAACTTGCCACCGAGAAATACAGCGCCAGGCCGACCACGTCGTTGATCGTCGCCAGCAGCGGGCCGGAGATCAGCGCCGGGTCGAATCCCGTCTTCTTGACGATGAACGGGATGATCGCTCCGAGCATGTTCGAGAGCATGACCACGCAGACCATCGAGATGCCGACGACGAACGTGACGCCGCCGCCCGTGCCGAGCAGCATCGACCGCCCCACTGCCAGCGCGGCCATCGCGCCGCCGAGGATGACGCCGGTGACCAGCTCACGCAGCAGCACCTTCCAGATCATGCGCCCGGGCAGACTGCCCAGCCCCATGGCACGGATGATCAGCACCGACACCTGGCCGGAGACGTTGCCGCCCGTGTCGATCAGCAGCGGCACGAAGAACGACAGCGCCATCACCTGCGAAAGCAGCGACTCGTAATTCTCGATGATGCCCGTGGTGAGCACGCCCGTGACGAGACACAAAAGCAGACAGGGGAAACGTCGCAGCGTTTCGCCCCAGAGGCTGCCCTCGTCGTTGTCGCCGTACAGACCGCCGGTATGGTGGAAGAACTCCGTGTTCTCGTCTTCCATCACGTCGAGCACGTCGTCGAACGGCAGCGAGCCGAGCAGACGCCCGTCCTTGACGACTGGCAGGACCTGCACGTCGTATTTGGACATGATGCGTGCGGCCTCGGCGCGGTCAGTTTCCGGAGCGACCGCGTGACAGTCCTCTTCGGTCAGTTTTTCGACGGGAGTGTCGGGCGCGGCCAGCACCATGTCTTCGAGCGCGGCCGTGCCGAGGAACTTGTCGCCGTCGGTGACAAAGCAGTGATATACCTGATCCTTGCCGGGCGCGTCGCGGCGGATCTTCTCCAGCGCTTCGGCCACGGTGTCGTGCGGCGAAAGAACGACGCCGCCGGTGCTCATGATATAGCCGACGGAATCCTCGGGCCAGGTGTTTTCGGGCTCGAGGATCTTCTGGATCTCCTTGGGCAGCTTGTCGGCAAGCAGGTGCCCCTGACGCGACGGCAGCGCGCTGAACAGTTCCGGCAGCATCTCCTGCGGCAGCGACAGGAACAGCCCGCGCAGCTCGGGGATGGCGGCGCTGCCCAGCAGCTTCTGACGTTCGCGGCGCGAAAGGCTGCCGATCAGCCCGGCCAGCTGCGGCGCACGCAAAATGCTGCACAGCGCAAGACCGCTGCGCGGCGGCAGACGGAGGATCTCTTCCTTCAGAACTTCCGGCGAAAAACCGCGGATCAGCGTCCGCGCTTCATCAAGCTTGCCCTGCTGAAGCAGCGTGCGCAGCCGCGAGCTGAATCCCAGCCGCCCGGACATGGAGGTTCCTCCTCCGCCGAGGCGTTCGTCTTTTTCGTGTTATTCATGGAAATCACCTCAGAGAGCGGCATTGGGGAAGCCGAGGACCGTGCCGGCGATCTCGAAATAGACGATCAGACCGACGATATCGACGACCGTGGTGATGAACGGACCGGACATGATGGCGGGGTCGATATGGATGGCCCGGGCCAGCAGCGGCAGCATGGTACCGGCAAGATTGCCGATGAGCACCACGAGCAGCACGCCCAGCCCCACCGTGACGGCCACGCCCGTGCCGACGCCGATCATCCATGCACGCGCCACGCCGAGCAGCCCCAGAGCAGCGCCCAGCAGCACGCCGGAAGCCGCTTCGCGCGCGACGATGCGCCCGATGTTCTTCCACTGGATCTCGCCCACCGTCATGCCGCGGATCATCAGCGTCGCCGCCTGAGTTCCGGCGTTGCCGCCCGTGCCGATCAGCAGCGGCACGAAGAACGTGAGCGAGACGATGTGCTGCGTCAGCGGCGAATAGTGCTTCAGCACGGTGGACGTGAACGCTTCGGTGATGATGCAGATGACCAGCCAGACGAAGCGCTTGCGCGCCACCGTGAGCAGATTGGCATCGAGGTAGTCCTCCTCGACCGGCTCAATGCCGGCCATGCGCTCGATGTCCTCGGTGGCCTCCTCTTCGACCACGTCGAGCACGTCGTCGAACGTGATGATGCCCACGAGACGCTTTTCGCTGTCCACGACGGGCAGCGTGTGCAGGTCGTACCGCGAGATGATCTGCGCGGCCTGCTCCTGGTCAGCCGAAGTGGCTACGGAGATGGGATCTCCGTTCATGATGTCGATCACTTCGGCGTCGGGATCGGCGAGGATCAGATCTTCCAGTTCGACGGCGCCGAGCAGGTGCCGTCCCTCGTCGGTGACGAAGCTGGTGTAGATCGTCTCCTTGCTGCGCGCCTTTTCGCGGATGCGTTCCAGCGCCGAGCGCACGGTCATGTGCGCTTTGAGGGCGATGTACTCCGGCGTCATGATGCGGCCGGCGCTGTCCTCGGGATAGCCCAGCAGGGTGTTCGCCAGCTTGCGCTCCTCCGGGGAGAGGGCCAGCAGCAGGCGCTTGACCGTGGTAGCGGGCAGTTCGTCGAAGAGCTCGGTGCGGTCGTCGTCCGACATCTCCTCGATGATCTCCGTCACCTCTTCGCCCGTGGCGTGTGTGAGGAAGCGTTCCTGCTCGTCGAAGTCGAGCATCTCGAACACTTCGACGGCCAGGTCCTTCGGCAGCAGGCGGAAATACAGCACAAGCTGGGCTGAAGGCAAATCCTCCAGCCCTTCGGCAATATCGGCAGGTTCCATGTCGGACAAGAGTTCCTTGGCCTCGCGGAACCGCTTCTGCTCTATGCAGGTCTCGACCTCCCAGAGCAGTTTCTTTTCATCATGAGACATGCGCGCGCTCCTTTCGTTTTCCGTCGCCGCGCATCGAGAGAAAAAGCCTCAGAGGCGCGCGGCCGTCGGATCGAGTTTTCGTCGCAACGGAACTCCGTCAGAATATCCATCCATAGCGGCCGGACCGCCTCCTTTCCTCACGTTCAGAATTTCTGATCCTTCGTCAGCAGATCGTCGAGCGTCTTGCCGTCAAGGTAGTTCAGGATCATCGCGTCCAGTTCCTGCCACAGCGGCAGCGTGGGACAATTCGCGCTGCGCGGACAGGGTTCCGCTCCATTTTTAAGACAACTGACCGTGCCCAGCGAGGGTTCGACCAGTCTGAGCACGCGTCCCAGCGTGATCTCGCGGGGTTCCAGCAGCAGACGGTAGCCGCCGCCTTTGCCGCGCATTCCTTCGAGGATGTTCTCGCGCACGAGGGGCTTGAGTACGGCTTCGAGGTATTTTTCGGAAATGCCCTGACGTGCCGCCATGCTGCCCAGCGACACGGCCCCCTGATCGCGATGCTCGGCCAGGTCGCTCAGCAGGCGCAGGGCATAGCGCCCTTTCGTCGAAATAAGCATGGTCTCACTCTCCTTTGATTGGTTTATTATAACCCATTCCGAACGATTCGGCTTTCTTTTCATGAAAATTCGCCTAAAAAAACGCGGCCCCCGACGAACGGAGACCGCGTTTAGATTTTTGGACGGGCTGACAAACTACGAGCGCTCTTTCTTGCTCGCCTTTTCCGGTTTGACATCGACAAATTCGACCTTCAGCACCATACCCAGACCGCGGGCAAGGTTATTGAGCGTCCGCAGCGACGGATTGCCGCGGCCGTTTTCCAGACGGCTGATGTCGGGCTGAGTGATGCCGGTGCGTTCAGCCAGCTGCTTCTGCGTCATGCTCTTTTTCTTACGGGCCTCGATCAGGGTCTTGATGACCTGAAAGACTGGCTCATGCGCATCCCATTTCTCTTTGTACTTGGGGTTCTGCAACTTCTTGTCCAACTGTTTTCTGAAATCATTCATAGGGAGTCCCCTCCTGACTCAAGCGGTACCGTTCCTTTGCAAGCAATCCGGGGAACGGAGATCCGGGCTATCGGGAAAAAGCAGCGCGGGGAGCCATGCGCAGAACATGGGTCCATATATCAGTTATTTAGTGCGGCCCTATTATAGAGAATCATAATTGTACTGTCAATATAGTTCTTGAAGAGATCTAACCAGATTTAAAACGATTTCAAGCGTTTTGTCTGAATATTCAGCAGCTCTCCGCAAAACTATTTTGATAAAAAAAGAATAAGCGTTATCCGTAATTTTCACTTAAAATCGCTCAATCGTGCTATGTTTCAAATCCCGAAAAAAACGTTTCCTTCACGGACGGATTTTTGCCCAAGGCGCTGTGGCATGTTTGCCCGGAGCGCGCTACAATAGACGTGACAACAACCGCAAAGGAGCGAGGTCCATGGACCAGTCGGAACGCCGCCGTTTTTTGATCGGATATCTGCTTGCCGAAAGAGGAGAAGACGCCAATTATCCCCTTCCACCCGACGCCGACGGGCAGAAGCGTCTGCTGCGCGGGCTGATGAACGTCCGTCCGCCCTCTCCCGTCAGCGAAGACTTTCTGGCCGTGCAAAACGAATACCTGCGCGAGCGTGCGCGTGAAAAAGGCGTGATCGACGCAGCTTCGCTGCCGCGCATCAGACCGTGCGTGTCGCTGTGGCAGGGCGACATCACGCGGCTGAAATGCGGTGCCATCGTCAACGCCGCCAACTCTCAGCTGCTGGGGTGCTTTGCACCGTGTCACGGCTGCATCGACAACGCCATCCACACGTTCGCCGGCGTGCAGCTGCGTCTTGCCTGCGCCAGGCTGAAAGAGCGCGAGCATCTTGCCGAAGAACGGCCCGGCGGCGCGCGGATCACGCCGGCGTTCAACCTTCCCTCGCGTTTTGTTCTGCACACGGTGGGGCCTATCGTGCGAGATCGTGTCACCGACGAAGACCGCGCTGCACTGGCCTCGTGCTATCGCTCGTGCCTGAAGTTGGCGGCGGCAAACGACCTCGAGAGCGTGGCCTTCTGCTGCATCTCGACGGGCGAATTCTGCTTCCCCAACGAAGAAGCGGCGGAGATCGCCGTGAAAACCGTGACCGAGTTTCTGCGTGCGGCCGAACGTCCGCTCCACGTGATCTTCAACGTCTTCAAGGATCTCGATCTGGCGATCTATCAGAAACTTTTGGCATAAGAATCATGCCACGCATTTTTATCGTAAAGGAGAAATTTCATGTCCTTACAGAACTGGCTTGAAAATTACATTCCCGCGGCGGACTCGCCGCGCATCAGCGACGAGATCTCACGCGCGGCCGAAGCGATCGCAAACTGCGAGGCGCTGTTCATCGGCGCCGGCGCGGGGCTTTCGGCCTCGGCGGGATTTGAGTACTCGGGCGAACGGTTCGGGAGATATTTCGCCGACTTTGAAAAGCGCTTCGGCTTTCACGACATGTATTCAGGCAGCTTTTACAACTTCGACACGCTCGAAGAGCAGTGGGCGTTCGCGAGCCGTCAGGTCTGGCTGAACCGCTATACGAATCCCCCGAAAAGCGTCTATCGCGACCTGCTGAAAATCGCCAAAGGCAAAAACTACTTCGTCCTCACGAGCAACGTCGATCATTGCTTCCAGAAGGCAAAGTTCGACAAGAGCCGGCTGTTTTACATCCAGGGCGATTACGGACTGTTCCAGTGTTCCGTGCCGTGCCACATGCAGACGTACGACAACGAGGACACGATCCGCCGCATGGTGACCGCGCAGGGCTACTCGATCGGCGAGGGGAACGCGCTCACGCCTCCCGCGGACGGGAAGGTCAGGCTGCGCGTGCCCTCGTCGCTGATCCCGCGCTGCCCGAAATGCGGCAAGCCGATGCGGCTGAACCTGCGTTCCGACGACACGTTCGTGCAGGACTCCGGATGGAACGCGGCCGCCGCGAGCTACGAAACCTTTTGCAGCGCCCACGAAACAGGCCGCG
>JAEEUD010000084.1 GCA_016286835.1 Pyramidobacter sp.
CATGGTCGATTTTCCGACCTGCCGGGCGCCGACGACCATGACGGCCTTGAACGCGGAACTCATGTGAAGGAATTTTCTTTCAAGGTCTCGTTTGATGTAGTCCATAGGGTTCCTCCAGAAAGGTGTAAATCCGAAGTGCACTTTATTTTAGCACCCGATCCGTGCTTTTATCAATAGAAAAAACGAAAACGATCTGTCGATCACAGCCTGAAAAAGAGGCTGTCTCAAAACTCATCGAAGAGATGGGCAAGAGACAGCCTCTTTTATTTTGCCCGTCTGGAAGGAGACAAGAGAGGCGCCAGACATTATGATGATCGGTCAGAACTTTTGATCCTGCACCGGCCGCAGCCTTCCAACATACAGCGTGGCAAGGGCGGCACTGCACAACAGGTAATAATTTTTATAATACATCGTAATGAAGTAATAGCGACTTGTTTGTTGATGATTTTTACAATATTACGTTGACAAAATGCGTGATGTGGCTAAAATAAGTTTATCTGCTTTTGCTCATCATAGATAAGGGAGGGCGTTTTATGAACACAGTGGATATTCAGAACAGTACGATCATGTGGATCGCGTGTGCGGTGCCTGTCTTTGTCGTTGTCATTCAGGCGTTGCTCTTCGCGCGCAAAGCGTGGCAGGACGGGCCGAATCTCGGCGTGTCGAAGGATCTGATGAAGGAAGGCATCAGGTCCAGCGCGATCACGTCCATCGGGCCGTCGATCGTCGTGCTGACCGGCATGCTTTCGCTGCTCGTCACGATGGGCGGGCCGGTGGCATGGATGAGGCTTTCGCTGATCGGATCGGTCATGTTCGAGTCGATCGCGGCAGGCATCGGCACAGGCGCGGTCGGCGTCGAGCTTGGCGCGAACATGCCGCCTCTGGCTTTCACGATGGGCGTCTGGACGATGATCCTTTGCTCCATCGGGTGGGTGCTCTTCGGGACGACTTTTGCCGACAAGATGGAGGTCGTGCAGGAAAAGCTGACGGGCGGCAGCTCGGCAAAGCTCATCGCCCTGTCGAGTGCGGCAGTCATCGGTATTTTCTGCTCCATGACTTCGCAGCACCTCGTCAAGATGAACAAACAGTGCGTGGCAGCCGTGCTCGGCGCCGTCATCATGTTTATCGTGCAGATGATGGTCAAAAAACTGCATATCCACTGGCTGCGCGAGTGGGCTCTGACCCTCTCGATGCTGGGCAGCATGATCATCACTGCGTTGCTTCCGGCATAGTCCGTTCTATCACTCATTTAATAAAGGAGGAACTGTCATGGATAAGCAGGAATTTTTCGATAAACAATATATGCCGCAGATGAACAGGATCGGCAAAGTGACGGGATATCTTGGCGTCGTGCTGAGTTTCCTCCCGGCCGTGGCTCTGGCAGTGTTTTACGGCCTTCTGCCGCAGTGGGGCGCGCTGGTCACTGCGTTCGTATCGGGCGCCGCTGCTTTCGGAGCGCTGTGGTTCGTCGAGCCGATCTCGTACTTCCCTGTCGTTGGAACTGTCGGAACGTACATGGCTTTCCTTTCGGGCAACATTTCCAACATGCGCATCCCGTGCGCTTCTGTGGCTCAGGCTTCGTGCGACGTGAAGCCGGGCACGCCTGAGGGCAATGTGATCGCTACGCTTGGCATGGCGACGTCGATCGTGATCAATGTCGCTGTTCTGACCATCGGCGTGATCCTGGGCGAAAAAGTTCTCGAAATGCTGCCGGCAGGCGTCAAGCTCGCGCTGAGCAGCTATCTGCTTCCGGCGCTCTTCGGCGCGCTGCTGATGCAGTTCGCGATGAGCAAGGTCAGTCTGTCCGTCATCGTGCTTGTTTTCAGCATCGTTTTCTACGTGGCGCTGAACAAGGGCGTTTTCAGCTGGCTTCCTGGCGCGAGGAATTATCTTCCCGTCCTGAGCTGCGTCTTCTTCGCCGTGGCTGTCGGTATGCTCACGTTCAAGAACAAAGATAAGGCTGCCAAATAAATGAGCATGTCTCTTCTGTCTGAGGCCAAGGAACTTCAGGGATATCTCACCGATCTGCGGCGCGAGCTCCACAGAGTTCCGGAGATCGGAACGAAAACGCCGCGTACGATGAAGATCATCATGCGGGAGCTGGACAAGATCGGGATCAGCTACAAGTATTATGAGGACTGTTCCGGCATTGTGGCGACCATCGGGCACGGGGGCAGGTGTTTCCTGCTGCGGGCTGACTGCGATGCTCTGCCTGTGACCGAAGAATCGGGTGTTGACTTCTGCTCGACCATACCGGGATGCATGCACGCGTGCGGTCATGACCTGCACACGGCCATGCTGATCGGTGCGGCCCGTCTCTTAAAAGCTCACGAAAATGAGCTGAAGGGCACGGTAAAGCTGATGTTCCAATCGGGCGAGGAGGAGTTTTCGGGCTCTGTGCCTCTGATCGAACACGGGCTTCTTGAGGATCCGCATGTGGACGCTGCTTTCGCGATGCATGTGTGTTCGACGCTCCCGTTCGGGACAATGGCGTATGGCCGCTATGTCCTTTCGGCGGTTTACGGTTTCCGTTTCACGCTGACCGGCAAAGGCTGCCACGGGTCGATGCCTGATCTGGGGATCGATCCGATCAATACCGGCGTACACATTTACCTCGGCTTGCAGGAGCTGATCGCACGTGAGGTCTCTCCGCAGGAGGAAGCTGTGCTGACGATCGGCCATTTCTCCGCCGGCAGTGTTCCGAACGTCGTGCCGGAGAGCGCTGTGCTTGAGGGGACGTTAAGGACTTTCAAGCCGGAGATCACCGAGTACCTGCGCGGCCGGGTGGATGAAGTGGCGCGGGGCATCGCCGCGACCTACAGGACAAAGCTGGACATCGATGTCCTGAGCAAAGTTCCCGCGACGATCTGCGACATGGATCTCAACCACGAGGCCGAAAAGAGCATCAACGCCGTCGATCCGGACATGAAGATCACGCCGACGTTCCATTCGATGCCTTCTGAAGATTTTGCCTATGTCTCTGAAAAGGTGCCTTCGGCGTATTTCTACGTTGGCGCCGGTGTGCCGGACAAGTCCCTCTGGCGGCCGCAGCACAACGCGAAAGTCCTCTTCAACGAAGAGGTGCTGCATCATGGCGCCGTGGCCCATGCCAGCGTGGCCATAGACTGGCTGAACAGGCATCAATAAGTTCGACTCTGCCGGTTCGCCGGGACCGGCGCCGGATCTCCGTACAAAAAGGCCAGCAGCGCGAAGTTTTCAGTTTCGCGCTGCTGGCCTTGTGTTTTTTGATGATAGTATCAGATCTTCAGTGAGCCGATCGCGATGCGATCATGGGTCTCACTGTCAAACAGGACGATCTTTTCGCCAACGACGTCAAACTTCACCGGGCTGTCGACAGCGTAGTCGACGCTTCCGAAAACGACGGAGGACAGCGTCAGTTCGCCGACAGAGATCTTCACCGTCGTTTCCATTCCGCTGGGAAGCGTTGAATACGCGACGCCGTTCAGAGCGCCGTTTTCGCTGATCGGGAGGAATTCCGGTCTGATCCCGACGATGACCGACGCGCCGATCTTTTCGAGGGATCCCGTCTTTGGGGTAAAGACGACCTTTTTTCCGAGGAAATCAAGTGTCAGCGAATCGCCGGCAGCGCTTTCGACACGGGCGGGAATGAAATTCATCGTGGGATTGCCGACAAATTCGGCAACGAACTGATTTGCCGGCGCGTTGTACACCTCAAGCGGCGGCGCGTACTGCTGGAGGATCCCTTCTTTCATCAGGCAGACATGGGTCGAGAGCGTCATTGCCTCCAGCTGGTCGTGAGTCACATAGATGAACGTGCTGCTCGTGTCGGTATGGAGACGCTTCAGTTCGGTGCGCATCTCCTGACGGAGTTTCGCATCGAGGTTCGAGAGCGGTTCGTCCATGAAAAGGACTTTCGGTGAGGGCGCCAGTGTGCGGGCAATGGCAACGCGCTGCTGCTGGCCGCCGGACAGTTCGGACGGATAGCGCTTTTCAAACCCCTGGATCTTCAAAAGGTCGAGAAGTTCGTCAACGCGTTCGCGGATCGCCGCGGGTTTCCATTTCAGGTTCTCGAGGCCGAAGGAAATATTCTGTTCCACGGTCATGTGCGGCCACAGCGCGTAGTTCTGGAACAGGAAGCCGATGTCGCGTTTCACCGGGGGAAGGTTGATCCCTTGCTCCGCATCGAAAACGACCGTATCGCCGATCGTGATCTGTCCCTCCGTCGGCGTTTCCAGGCCGGCGATCATGCGCAGGGTCGTCGTCTTGCCGCAGCCGGACGGACCGAGAAGCGTCACGAATCCGCGGTCGCGGATCTCCAGGTTCAGATCTTCGACGGCGGTAAAAGTCGAAAAGCGTTTTGTCACGTGTTTCAAACTGATTTGCGGCATGTGTTAACCTCCAATTCCCTTGTCCAGAGAAGCTCCCGTGAGCTTGTTCGTCAGCGTGTTGATGAGGATGACGATGACGACGATGAGCAGCGTCACGGCGCTGCCATACTGGGAATAACCGGTTTCGTTGAACGAGAAGAGCATCGTTGTCAGCAGATAGCGCGCGAACGGCACGAGAAGAGTGAAGAGGGCCACTTCGCGCATGACCGAGATCACGGGCAGCAGGTAACCGGAAAGGATGCTGCTCTTCTGGATCGGGAACATGATCCGGGCCATTCGTTTCCACCACGGGACGCCGACGACCATGGCCGCTTCTTCGATTTCCTTCGAGATCTGAAGCATACTGTTGATGCCGCTGCGCGAGGCGAAGGGCAGGAACTTGACCGACGCCACCAGCAGAAGGATGCCGAAGGTGCCGTACAGGAAGCTGAAACTTTTGCTCGTCGCGACGGCCAGATAGATCGTGCCGAATGCCATGGCGGGCATCAGATACGGGAAGAAGGCCATGCTTTCGACAGCGCGGGCCAGCCATGTGCCGCGGCTGCGGGCACAGGAATAGCCGATCAGCATTCCGCAGGTTCCGACGATGCCGCCGACGACAAGCGCCAGAAGGACCTGACGCCCCAGCGCCTTCCACATCGTCGGATTCAGGAGGATGCCGGAGATCATGCCTGTTTCGTAGGCTGAGCTTTCGGTGCCGATCCAGAAATACAGCGTCATGTTGGAAAGCGAGTAGTTGCCCGGCTGAAGGATGACCGACTCAAGAGCGAACGAGATCAGCGGCGCGATGGCGAAAAACAGCACATAGACGCACAGGAACAGCGAGATCGGCAGATTGGCCTTTTTCAGATCGACAAGAGAGACCTGGCCGCTCTTGCCTGTCACGGTGGTGTAGCTCTTGCGCTTTCCGGTAAACCACTGGTTCAGACCGAGAATGAACGAACCGAGAACGATCGAGACGAAGGCAATGATGTAGCCCTGCCCCTGATAGCCGCCGTTGATCAGCGCGCGCATCTTTGTGGAAAGCGTGAAGCATTTCACGGATGAACCGAGGAACACGGGCACCGTGTACGAGCTGAAGCCGCTTGAGAAAATCAGCAGCATCGTGGACAGCACGGCCGGCATGACGATGGGAAGCGTGATCCGCCTGATGATCTTCCAGCGGCCGGCCCTCAGCAGCGTGGCGCTTTCTTCGAGCGTGGCGTCCATGTTCTTGAGGATGCCGCCGATCAGGAGATAGGCAAACGGCGAATAGTGCAGCGCGATGACGATGACCATCGGGAACAGGCCGAAAACGAACCACTCGGGCATACAGATCCCGAACAGCGATTCAAACATGCCCACGTTGCCTCCGCCGACCTTGCTGTTCTGAAACAGATTCACCCAGAACAGAGCCAGTGTCCATGCCGGCATGATGTAGGGGAACAGGAACACGGCGCTGATAAATTTCTTGAATTTCATGTTCGAGCGGGTGATGAACCATGCCACGGTGCCGCCGAAAAGAATGCCCAGCAGGCCTGAGCCGGTCGCGACGATAAACGAGTTCTTCAGCGGTATCCAGAAGTTGACCGTGCTCCATTCGCTCGCCGAGAACATGCGCTTGAAATGGCTCCACGTGAATGAACCGACCGCCAGACGGAGGAGCTTCTTTTCTGTCCCCTGATGGACGGTGAACATGTTTGAAAGCATCGTTGCCAGCGGCAGCACCGACAGGCAGAACAGGGCGATCAGGAACGCAAGCAGGAGCACATTGGAAGGTTTTGAGAACCATGCCCGCCATCTATGCGCAAGCGAGTCACGCTTCATGAAATATCCTCCTTTCAGTCTACGAAAACTGCCGCACGGGGGCCCCGAAGGAATTGCCCCCTGCGGCAGTTTACCGTCTCAAAGAGTCACGGGCAGGCGGTTACTTTCCCACGCGGACGGCGATGAATTCGTAGACTTTTGCGTAATTGTCGTAGATGTAGTTCAGGTCCTCAACGACAAGGCGGGGCGCCCAGTAGGTGTAGGCCTTGTCTTCAATGCCTTCGGGCTTCTCGATCGTTGTGTTCGGCGAGTAATAGCCCTGGCTGGAGTTCCACGACTTGGGGCCAGCAAATCCTTCTTTGCTCAGCAGGTAGTTCGTGAACAGCGCGCAGGTGTAGGGGCAGTCCGTATCTTTGCAGATCGTGGCGTAGACGGAATACATAAAGCCCGAGAAGCCGTCGACTTCGTTCTCAAACTGGACCACCGTCATATTGCCGCGGTCGGCCTTGTCCACTTTGCGGAGCTTCGAGAAGACGAACAGCCCGAGATTGCCGCCGGCACCGGAGGAGATGCCCTTCGCGATCTTTGAAGCCGACGTGTAGGTGTAGTTCACATTGCCGAGGAAACGGGAGATCCACTCATACGAAGCGTTCTCAAAGTCCTTCGAGGCCCAGTCCTTCCCGTAGAAATCCTTGTAGGCCTTCGTCATGCGCTCGACCCATGCGGGACTGGTGAGCATGATCAGGAAATTGATGTTGACCGTTTCGTTTGTCGGGTCCTTGAAGAAGACCTTCCCCTTCCACTCGGGTTCGGTCAGCTGCCACACGTTTTTCAGGCCGATAGAGCCGTTCTTGTTGTTGTAAATGAACAGCGAGTTGATGAACGTGACGACGCCGGGATCCTGGTACTCGGCGGGAACGGCCGATTTCAGCGCGTCGGGGAAATAACTGAACGAAAGACCTTCATCGAGAAGGTTCGTCTTCAGGTCGGCGCCGTTCTGGACGAGCGCCATGTCGGCCGAGCCGGAAACGCCGGAACCGATCGTGTGCGAAAGGATCGTGTAGGTCTCGCCGTCGTCGATCTCAGCATAGACGACCTTGCCCGCCAGTTCGGGATAGTCCTTCATGAAGTTGGCGGCTGCCTTTTCGGCAAAACTTGTGGTGGAATAGAAATTCAGCACGGCGCCGGCTTTGACTTCTTCTTTGGCCTTCGCGTACAGCTCTTCCATGCTCATCGACTGAGCGGCGGCAAGCGCGCCCTTCACATCGGCAGCCTGCGCGGCTGCGCCGATCGACAGCGTTGACGCTGCAAGCAGCAGCGCGGCAATACTTTTCTTCATCATTTTCAGCCTCCCTGTAAAAGTTCGTACAGCAAAACGCCAATCCGTCATTTTCGTTTCCAATGACATTAAACAAATTTTACATCTTCTGAATTTTACAGTCAAGGAAAAACGTTTGTGCGTGATCTGATCAAAAATGAAACAGGCTGAAAGGAAGGGA
>JAEEUD010000085.1 GCA_016286835.1 Pyramidobacter sp.
CGATCGAGCGGGTCGACCGGCGCGAAAAGCTGGGCTGGCTCTGCGTGCTGGCGCGCAAATAATGCTTTGTGATGAAGAAAGCGAATCTGTGAGAATAACGATGCCCGCGTGCCGAAAAAGGCGCGCGGGCATTATTGTTACGGAGCGGCAGAAAAGTCACACGTGGAACAAAACTTGGCGCAGGAGTGCCAAAAAGCGCGTCAGTACTTCTTTTTCGTCTGCGGGGCGTCGCGCAGTACGCCCTCGAAGAACGAGAACAGCGCATCCTTCGCCATGCGGTAGCCCTGTGGAAAGCGCATATAGCCTCTGGCATGGACCCGCGGGCCGCCGGCGTACTCGACGCTCATGTTGAAGCCTTCGCCGTCCAGCACGCCGCTGTCCGTGCCGGAAAAACCGTCCCAGTTTTTCAGCCCCAGTTCGTCGCACAGCGAGCACAGACGCGCGTACTGCGCCGGAGAAACGCGCGCGCTGCGCGTCACGCCCGGAGCTTCCCAGACCAGCGTCATCTTTGCGCGCGAAAAGTCGTAGCTGATGCAATGCTCCATCGACGAACCCGTCGTCGAGAAGAACACCGAGGTCACGTCCTCGGCCGCGAGGGCCGTACCGGAGCACGCCAGCAGCAGAAACGCGCCAATCAACAGTTTTTTCACCAGAAAAACCTCCCTTTCATCTGAAGCGAATACGACACAAACATTGTACCTCATTTTGCTTAAAAGTTGTTTTCGCCCGGGCAAACAGCATGGTACAATGAAAGAAATCCCGATGGAGGTACATTGCCCATGAATATCACCGTCTGCGGCGCCGGCCCTGCCGGGCTCGGCATGGCCGCCTGCCTGGTCAGCACCGGACACGCCGTGACCCTGTACGAGATGCCAGAGTACGCCGCAAAACTGGCCCCCTTCAAAAACAGTCTCATCCTGCGCAGCGTCGGCCGCGTTCCCGGCGACTGGTCCCTGCGCGGCGTCACCACCGATCCGGCGCAGGCCCTGCAAAATGCCGACGCCGTCTTCGTCGTCATGCACGCCGCCGCCCACGCGATGCTGGGCCGGCTGTTCGCTCCCTTCACGCGTAAAGATCAGCTCTTTGTCCTGTGCCCCGGCTACATCGGCGGCACCCTTGAGCTGAGCCAGTCGCTCGCCGCTGCCGGCGCGCGGGAACTGCCCGCCTGTATCGAAGCCTCGTCGCTGCCCATCACCGCCAACATGGACGGCGACGCCGTGAAGATCAAGGCATGGAAGCGCGGCTTCACCGTCTTCTGTCCTGCCGGACTGCGGCAGCACGAGATCCCGAAGTGGTTTGAGAAGATGTACGCCCCGATCGACTTCACCGCTTCGCCCATCGAGCCCGGACTGAACGAGATCAACATCGTCGTGCACTGCGTCAATTCCCTGCTGAACCCCTCGCGTGTCGACGGCGGAGCGAAGTGGCTCTTCTACCGCGAAGGCCTGTCGCCCGCCATCGTCCGCTTCATCGAGGCTGTCGACGCCGAGCGCGTTGGGCTGGAACGCGCCCTTGGTCTGGCGCCGCGCCGGTTGACGGACATGCTCTGGCAGTTCTACGGCGATCAGGGCATGGCGACGCCCGAAGAAGGACTGTACACACAGCTGTCCACGTTTGGCTCGTTTGCGACGGTCCCCGGCCCGCTCAGCTGGGAGCACCGCTTTATCAGCGAAGACCTGCGCTGCGGCATCGTGCCCATGTACCATCTGGGCGAGCAGGCCGGCGTCCCCATGCCCGCCACGCGCGCCGCGATCGAGCTGGCCTCGCGCATCACCGGCCGCGACGAACTGGCGATCGGCCGGCGCGTACGAGCCGTCTAAAAAGTAGTACGAAGGAACAAGAACGCAGGGGCGGCTCAATGTGGCCGCTCCTGCGTTTATATGTGTTCACCTGCCCACGGCGAAACGGTCGTAAAGGTCATTGATCCGCCGCCACGAGCTGCGGATGCGCTCGGGAGAGACGCGGCCGCTGTCGACAAGTTTTCGCAGCGCTTTGAACGCGCGTTCGGCGATCTCGGCGCCCTCGCCCGTGTCCAGAGCGAAAAGAAGAATGTCAGCACCCGCGTCCACGGCCAGTTCTACGGTCTGCTCGACCGTGTAATGATCGGTCACGGCCTGCATGAGCAGCGAGTCGGTGACGATGACGCCGTCAAAGCCGAGCCGCTCGCGCAGCAGCCGGGTCGTGACGTTTTTCGAGAGGCTGCCGGGCAGTTCGGGATCTAGCGCGGCGTGGAACAGGCTGGCCGACATGATCATGCCCGGCCAGCCTGCGGCGATCGCGTCAACGTAGGGCCGCAGCTCGCGCTTCTGCCACGTGTGCGTGATGTCGGTCGTGCCGAGGTGCGAATCGGCCAGGGAACTGCCGTGCCCGGGAAAGTGCTTGAGCGTCGGGATGACGCCCTCGGCCATCAGTCCCTGACCGAACGCGAGCGCGTGAGCGGACACGGCGTGCTCGTCGTCGCTGAAACTGCGTCCGAGTCCACCGATGATCGGGCAGGCAGGATTGACGTTCACGTCGACAACGGGCGCGAAATTGACGTTGATGCCCAGCCCGCGCAGCTCGCGTCCTACACGGGCGGCCGTCTGCCGCGTCTGCTCCGGCGTGCCGCGTCCCATCTCTGCCGCGGGAGGCAGGTGAGTAAAGCCTTTTCCCGGCCACAAACGGCGGACACGGCCGCCTTCCTGATCGACGGCGATCAGAAACGGCCCCGGGGCGGCTTCGCGCAGCGTGCGCGTCAGCTTTTCCAGCTGCTGCGGCGACACGACGTTCATGGTGCCGCCGTCGTGTCTTCGGTTGAAGAGGCAGACACCGCCGACGCGTCCGGCGCGGACGCGCGCAAGGAACGGATCGTCCTCCGCCAGTTCCGTACCTTCAAAGCTGCACATGATCATCGCCCCGAGCATGGCGTCGGGGATCCGTTCAGTCGGCTCGGCGCAGGCGGGGCCGTGCAGCAGGAACGCTGTCAGAACTCCCAGAGCGGTGTATTTTTTCAGGTTCACGAAGAAAGCCTCCTCCCAAATTTGTCCGTTCTATCGGTGTATCCGCTTTGATTATACACGAAAGATCTGCTGAGAAAGAATGGAGATATGACAAGTATTGTAGAAAAACGCGATTGACGGGGAAAAAAGACGATTTTATAATGACTGAACAATAGAAGCTCGATGATGTTTATGCGCGAACTTTGTAAGGAGGTCTTTCGATGATGAAGAAATGGCTGCGAACGCTTTTCGTCCTCTCTTGTGCCGCGCTGCTGTGCGTGCCGTCGCTGGCCGAAGAACCGGCGGCAGCTCCCGCTCCGGCACCTGCCGGAACGACGGCAGAAGCTCCGGCTCCCGCTGCGCCTCAGGCCGCGGCTCCGGCTGAAGCTCAGGCTCCCACCCCCGCTGCGCAGACACCGGCCGCTCCTCCGGCTCCCGCTCCCGCGGCGGCCCAAAATCCGTGGGACTGGGGTGCACCTGATGCGAAAGAGCGCGAATGGACGATCATGGCGTTCGTCAACGGCGACAACAACCTTGAATCCGCCGCGCTCAGCGACCTGAAAGAGATGGAGGCCGGGCTGCCCGCGGACGCGAAGATGGACGTGATCGTCCTGATCGACCGCGCCGAAGGGTTCTCAAACGATTTCGGCGACTGGAAGGGCGCGCGCGCCTACCGCGTGAAGCGCTCTGAGGACAAGAACTCGATCGCCTCTGAGCAGCTGGCCGAGCTTGGCGCCGTCGATATGGCCGATGCCGGCCTGCTGGCGCAGTTCGTGAAGACGGCCACGGCCAAGTTCCCCGCCAAAAAGACGGCGCTCGTGATGTGGAATCACGGCGGCGGCTGGAAGGGCATGTCCAACGACAACAGCAGCAAGGGCGAGATGAAACTGGCTGCGTTTGAAAAGACGCTGGCCGAGACCGCGCCGCTCCAGCCGGGCGGCAAGTTCGAGCTGCTGCATTTCGACATGTGCCTGATGGGCCAGTCGGAAGTGATCGCCGCGAGCGCCCCCTATGGCCGCTACATGCTCGCCTCCACGCCTGTCGAACCCGCTCTGGGCATGGACTACCTGCATTATCTGCCGCTGTTTGCCGCGAACAAGGCGACCGACGAGATCGTCACCGAGGGCGTGCATCTGGGCTGCCAGAACTTCCTCAACTACGATCTGCTCGGCGCATCGTTGTCGGCGTATGATCTGAGCCGCACCGACCGCTTCCTGCGTGCCTGGAAGAAATTCGCCGACGGGCTCGCGCCGCTGGCTGACGCCAACTGGGCCGACCTGACGCGCTCGTTCTACTACGCGCTCAACTACGGCCCCGAGGGCGAGGATCAGGCCAAGGCCGAGGCGTTCTCCAGCGTCGATCTGAACGACTGGCTCGACCTGATCAAGCGCCAGCCGTTTGCTGCCCCGTTGAAGCGCGACATCGAAGACCTCAAGCGCGCCGGCGAGGGCCTGACGATTGCCACCGAGACCGGACCGGCGCTGGAAAAATGCACCGGCCTGTCGTTCTACGCGCCCCTGCGCGGCGCGAACCTGCGGCCCGAATACGCCGAGACGACGTTCGACAAGACCGTTGGCTGGTCGCGCGTGCTCAATGCCGCTTACGCGCGTCAGAGCGTCGAGGGCATGGAAAAACCGAACGTGACGAATGTCGAGATCGGCTCGCCCGTCGTCAAGCCGGGCGTCACGACGCCCAGAGGCGGCGCGGACTTCACGATCACGCCTGCGAACAGTATCGTTCCGCTTTCCGGCGGCGATCTGCGCGGCACGTACGTGAAGATCACAGTGGAGGGCAAGAGCATCCTTCGCGCGTATGCCAGCTTCGCTTTCACGGCGGGGGAGGGCAAGCCGTTCATCATCACGTGCAACCAGATCCTGCACAACGAGCATATCGACGCCTCGCAGGACGAGCGCATCTTCCCGCGTTTTGCCGACGGCAAAAACGAGCTGCTCTACCAGTTCGGCGGCGTCACCTATCTGTTCTACAACGACGAGAAGAAAGCGACGCCCGTGACGGTGAACTACACCAACATCTCCGACAACGAGTACTATGTGCGCGGTTTCTACTCCGACCCCACGACCGGCGGCGAGAAGCAGGTCATCCTCAAGCTCGACGCCAGATACAACCTCGTCAAGACGATGATCGCCTTCGAGGGCAGCACGGTGGCGAACATCGTGCCCAAGCCGGAAGGGCAGTTCACACCGATCCTCGACGTGATCAAGGATGACCGCGTGCAGAAACAGCGCAGTCCCGAAACGCTGAAATGGGGCAGCGGTCTGAAAGTCGCCTACAACGTCTACCCCAAAGACTTCAAAGCCTGCGTGCTGGCCCGCGCCGAGTCGATCGGCGGTGTCGGCAGCTACCACATGAGCCGCGTGCTGCCCGTGGCTGAAAACCCCGATATCAATTCGTCCATGATCAAGGCGAGTTCCGGCGAAAACCTTGAAAAGATCGCCGGCACGTTCATGGCTATCGGTCCTGTTCCCGCCGCCAGCGGCAAGGGCATGATCATGGCCCCCAACGGCATGAGGTGGGAGATCGGCCTCGCTCAGGTGGGCAAGGACCAGGCGCTCAAGCTCACCTTGGTCGCGCCTGCTGGGCAGGAAGAACATCTGGTGCAGGTCACGCCCGTCGGTCTGCCGACGATGCTGCTCTATCATCTTGACAAAAAGGGCATGGCGACGATCGACGGCCGCTATTACATGGTCAAAGTCGGTACCGGCGACAATTTCTTCTGGCGTCTCATCGACACCGGCACGAGCGCACCGACGCTGTTGACGCCCGTGAACGCGGTGACTTATCCCGACAACTGGCTCTCCGGCAACTGGACGGGCGACAACGGCTCCAGGCTCAGCGCCCAGAACGGCGCTTTCAGCCTGCAAAACGCCTCGGGAGCTTCTGTCGCGCAGGGCTCACTGAAGACCGTCGGCGGATTCGTACAGGTCAAGAATGCCAACGCGAATCAGGAGTTCTACTTCTCCGGCATCTTGTCCGAAGGCAAGCTGATCCTCACCGATCTCGCTTCCGGGACGGCCGAAGTGTTCACCAGAGGGGACGCTCCCGTCTTGCCGGGCCCGCAGCAGCCCGCTCCGCCTCAGCCTGGACCTCAGAATCCATGGCCGACGCCCGCTCCGCCTCAGCCTGGACCTCAGAATCCGTGGCCGACGCCCGCTCCGCCTCAGCCCGGTCCCCAGACGCAGCAGTACAGCCTGAACGGCATGTGGGGCCTCGGCGGCAGCGCACGCGGTGTAGCCATCGCCTTTGAGAACGGCGTCTACCGCCTCTATGTAGGTACTCGTTTTGCCGAGTTCGGCTCGTCGGTCTTCCACGGCAACCCGTATTCCGGCCAGCCCGTACAGTGGACGGGACAGGTGATCCAGGGCAACAACCCCGGCTACCAGTTCAACAACGTCGTCCAGATGATCGCCCCCAATCAGCTGCTGATCGTCTTTGGCAGCGACATCACGCGCCAGCCGCAGCTCTTCATGCCCATCCGCGGCTGGTAAAATGCAGCTGTAGCGTGAACGGCCGAATCGTCTTTTATCGTAAATGCCCCGCGTCCTCGTATTGAGAGCGCGGGGCATTTTCGATCCGTTGACGCGATACGACGAGTTGTGTATACTTTTATGAAAGAAATATGATGATGAAACGATAAATGAATGGAGGTTATGACATGCAAAAAAGAACGACCCGTTTTCTGCTTGCTTTTTTTGCGCTGCTGATGGCGTGCGTTCCGGCACTCGCCGAAGGTCCGTGGGACTGGGGCGAGCCGAACGTCTCAGAAACGCGCGAATGGACGATCATGGCGTTCGTGAACGGCGACAACAACCTCGAAGCGGCGGCGCTGGCCGACCTGCTGGAGATGGAGAAGGGGCTGCCGGAAGGCGGCACCGTCGAGGTGATCGCGCTGCTCGACCGCTCCGACAAATACACAAATGATCTCGGCGACTGGTCGGGCGCGCGCGTGTTTCATGTGAAACGATCCGCGGACGAAAAGACGCTCGCCTCGGAGCAGCTGGCTGACCTCGGTCCGCTCGACATGAGCGACGCGAACACGCTCGTCCGGTTCGTCAAGGCCGCCACGGCAAAATATCCGGCCAAAAAAACGGCGCTGGTGATGTGGAACCACGGCGGCGGCTGGGGCGGCATGTCCTCCGACGAGGGCGCGAAAAAGGACGGCGACGAGAAGAACCCGCAGATGAGCCTGGCGGCGTTTGAAAAGGCGCTCTCCCAGCTTGCGCCGCTCCAGCCGGGCGGCATGTTCGAGCTGGTCCACTTCGACATGTGCCTGATGGGGCAGGCGGAAGTCGCCGTCGCGTGCGCGCCTTATGCGCGATGGATGTTCGCGTCCACGCCCGTCGAGCCGGCGCTGGGCATGGATTACGCGAAGTTCCTGCCGCTGTTCGCCGCTGGCAAACCGACCGACGAGATCATCACTGAGGCCGTGCATGCCGGGT